>JANWIU010000116.1 GCA_025449725.1 Pseudobdellovibrio sp. | reverse complement strand
GGCGGCAGCTTTGTACCCGGGTTCTGTCATCATGACTCAAATCATTGAACAGTCTTTAGGGAAGTCTTTACTGACAAAAACCTTTTACTTTGCATTCGGCGGGTCGCTTTCAATTCTTTGTTTTATTTTAGGTCTTGTAGTGATTGTTACAATCGTAAATGCTCCGATCAGGCCATTTGTTAAGGCTTACAGGGGCGCGTGGTTTTCTTTAGAGTCCGTTCCCTGGTTTTACCACAACGCTTTGATTTATCTGGTTCGATACACGGTACTGAACCTCATTACACCTTCTCCGATTTCGATTTTTTTCTTCAAGGCGATGGGAATGAAGATCGGTAAGAATGTTTTATTGAATACAGCTAATGTTTCGGATGCCTGCCTGATTGAAATTGCAGACTATGCCACTGTCGGCGGTTCCGTTTATCTGATGGCTCATTATGGAATGAAGGGCTATCTAATTGTCGATAAGCTGACGATCGCAAAAGGCGCCAACATCGGTCTTCACTCTTATGTGATGGCGGCTGAAGTCGGTGAATTTGCAACTGTTCTGCCTAATTCTGTAGTGCTTCCTAAAACCAAACTTCCGCCGCATTCCCGTTACGGCCATGTTGATGCGGTCCTAGAAGTAAAAGAGCCGAATGCAGGCTAAGCCCGATTCTGTAATTAAAGGTGACTGCCTTGAGGCCCTAAATACCGTGGCCGATGAATCAATAGATCTCATCTATTTGGACCCGCCTTTTTTTTCTCAGCGTGAACATATCTTGGCCAAGCGGGACGGCAGTGAAGAGTTCCGATTCTCAGACAACTGGGAAAGTCTCAATTCTTACATTCAATTTTTGAATGTAAGAATTGAATTATGTAAAAAAAAATTAAAGCCGACGGGTAGTTTGTTTTTACACTGTGACAGATCGGCTGGGCATTACATTAAAGTAATGCTGGATGAAGTCTTAGGCAGAGAAAATTTTCAAAGCGAAATCATATGGACTTACCGCAGGTGGAGCAATTCTAAAAAAGGATTGTTATCAAATCACCAAACCATCTTCTTCTATTCCAAATCCGCAGATTTTAAATTCAACCAGATCTTTGATGCTTATTCACCCTCTACGAATGTGGATCAAATCATGCAACTGCGTGTTCGGGACTTTCGAAACAAAACTGTCTATCAAAAAGATAACAACGGTGATTCGGTTCTAGCCGCAGAAAAAAAAGGTGTGCCGTTGGGTGATGTTTGGGATATTCCCTTCCTAAATCCGAAGGCCAAAGAACGTGTAAGTTATCCGACGCAAAAACCTATTTTACTTCTCGATAGAATTATTTCACTGGTTACACATCCCGGCGACATTGTTCTGGATCCATTTTGCGGCAGCGGCACAACTCTTGTTGCGGCTAAAATCATGAACCGCAGTTATATAGGCATTGATCGAAGTGGCGATGCCGTTAAACTTTCCCTGAAACGGTTGCAAAACCCGGTGAAGTCCTCTTCAAAGCTGCTTGAAAAGGGACGGGACTCTTACCGTAAAAATAATTCCGAAATTGAAAGTGCAGTCAAAGAAGTCGGCGGGGTCACTGTACAGAGAAATAAAGGGATCGACGGACTTTTAAAAACAGAGGTCGGAATGGTTCCATTTAAAGTTGTTCTCAGCGGTGACGACATATTAAATCATGCGCAGCTGATTTCAAAATCTTCTTCTAAGAATAAATTCAAAAAGCGTGCACTATTTGCGCGGTACAAAGTGAAAACCGGCGAAGTCAAAAAAATTGAAAATGAATTCAATTTGATTGTTTTCACCACCTTGAGTGAACTGTCCGAAAAATTAAGAATCTAAGAGCTAGTGACGATCCGGTTTACAACAACAAACACAACTGCGCCGGCCACTCCGATGCCAATTCCAGGTAAGCTGAAAACGGCGTAAGCAGGCCAGTCAAAAACTTTTGGTGCTAAAAAATTTCCTGCAAATGTTCCGACAAGGCCTACAAGAATTGTTCTGATCCAACCCATGTTTTCGCTTCCGGGAATTATTATCTTTGCAACAACACCGACGCCAAGGCCGAGTCCTGTCCAAAGTAAGAATTGCTGTACCATCGGATGATCTAATAAATGTTGTATGTCCATGATGCCTCCGTTGTTACTTCAGTTTACCACTGGGCTTTTTTTCCTGCAATATGTATCGGTATCCGATCAAAAGTCCGTAATGATCACTGTCCTCTGAAGCTTTGGCGGTCACTGATTTTGAATAGCGCAAATCAAAAACAACTGCATTAAAGTCATATTCCCAGACTTCATATTGAACAGCGAAATCAAACCCATATTCTGTGGCATCTTGTGCCGAAGTCGTGGCATCTGTTCCGGGCGGAAAATCATTTCGAGTAACAATTACGTCACCCATTGCATAGGCCGAAAAAAATGTAAGCGAACCAGAAAAATAAGAATTAAACCATTTACGGTAACCCATTGTGATGTGAATCAAGCGGGTGTCTTCTCCAAGGTAAAGTCCATTTTCTTCGCGATAATAATCTTTATCCATTAGGAATAAACCGATTTCCAGACTGGAATTTTTATTAATATCACCGAGTACAACTGCGGCTAAACCAAGCCTGTTCGGAGCATCGGGTGAAGTCGGCTTGCTGTTGACCCGGGTTGTGCTTAGAAAAAGTCCTGTATAGACCGAAACATTCCCTTCAGAGGGCGTATAGCCCCAGCACCATGATGTCAGTAAGAAAAAAATAGAGGTGACTCTTAAGACGAATCTTTTCACAATAATAAGGATAGGATTGTTACCCGGCCAAGTAAATTGAAATATGAAAATTACATTTAACCGCAACATTTTAGTGATTCTGTTTTTGCTGAATGCGGCTTTGCCCGGCCTGGCGTATGAAACGTCATCAAATGTAAATGAAGATGAACCCAGCGGAGAAGAAGAATTTAATTTTGAGGAAAGTTTTCTTAGCACCGATAGAGTCGTTTCCGAATGGTTTAACAGTGTTACAGAAGGTGTTGACGTCTTTTTGGTCGGTAAAAAGATGGTTAAGAAGCAAAAGAGCAAGTCTGAAATCGTAGTGACCAACACGATGTATTCACGGGAAAGTAAAAATTTGACGAATCTTGTCGGGCTGAGTGTAAACCCGAGATTCCCAAATCTGGAAGCTTATTGGAATCTTAAATTTTCAACCTATGATGATACGGCAATCGGCAACAGGCCACAGGGTGGTTACGCCCGCCAAACGCCGCGGGAAAAAAAGTATGCGGCGTCCGTAGGTCTTTTCAGAAAGTTGAACAAAGTCAGGCTGGCATTTCAGCCGCGAATTGAATTGCAGGATCCGTTAAAAGTTTCTCATTTTTTAACGGCGGAGAGTTTAGCGGATTATAAAACATATCAGATCAATCCGAAGCTTCAGGTATTCGCAGACGCCACGCTTGGAACCGGATGTTTTCAGGCTTTGAACTTTAATTTCCCTCTGTCTGATACATACTCGATCGCGCAGCTAAATGAGGGCGAGTACCAAGAGCGAGTTCATAAACTTTCTGTCACTAACGGAATTTCGCTGGGGCAAGTATTGAATGAGTGGCAAGCGATGTCCTACGGAATTTCTTTTTATTCCACCAATCAACCTAACTATCATCTTGATGCCTACAGTTTTTCGGTGACTTGGTCTCATGTGATTTACAAAAATTTTCTCGACGACCAATTAGTGCCGCACATGGACTTCGTTCGAGACGAAGGCTTTCGCGGATTTGTAGGTTTAATTTTTGAAGTAAATTTAAGATTTTAATTTCGCCGCAGCAGATCCGGACTCGACCTGTGTTGAGTCAAGTCTGGAAAATGCTTATGACAATACTTCTCCGTCAACATTTAAAACTCTTTTTAGTACGCTGTGAATATCGTTTTTACAACAAAGGATTCGCATGAAATCGATCATATATTCTCTCGTGGTTTTGTCTTTAGCGATGCCGGCCATAGGCGCACAGTCTTTAAATACAAAATTATCCAATTCATATAGTTCTCTACGTGCACTAGGAATGGGTAATGCCTTTACAGCAGTTGCGGATGACTACTCGCTGCTTTTTTATAATCCGGCGGGCTTGGCTAGAAAGCCGTATAACGAAGTTCAGGTATCTTTAGTCGGCGCAGGCGTGTCTGCAAAAACGCTTACGATCATGGACGATATCAAAAAAGCATCTGACACCGTCGGTACCGACAACGACAAAGCGCAGGCTATTTCTGATGCTCTTGAAAAATATTACGGCGACAGTCTCGGCGGAAAATTGCAAGCACTTGAAATGTTTTGGGTGCGTAAAGGCTGGGGAATTGCGTTGATACCGATTGATTTAACTATCGACATGTCGGTGAACAGACAATTAGGTCCTGCGTTAGATCTCAACATTAAAGGAGACTCAAGTATTGCATTCGGGTGGGGACAAAGCCTTAACAGAGAAGTTGATATTGGTGTTACCGCAAAATTTTTACACCGGGTTGCAGTTGAACAATCTGTCAGCGCGCTGGAACTTGCAACAAATTCTGACGTGTTAAGTGATGATCGCTTTAAAGAAGGTACCAATTTAGATTTTGATTTGGGTTTCATGTGGACACCCGGTTGGTTTGCTAAGTCGGCTCCAAAAGAAAGTTCTGATTCAGATGCTATGGCGCCTGCAGCTACACCTGAACCTGAAAAGCCCGCTGAAACAAAACCAGAAGAAAAAGCCGGTGAAGTTAAGCCAGATGCAGCAAAACCTGATGATGCAAAACCGGAAGAACCAAGAAAGCCGCAAGCTGAAGGTGACGCAACTCCTGTCGTAGCGGATCCTGCAGCACCGACTGATGCTGTTAAAAAAGATGCCACAGCAGACGCAGCTGAAGCTGATCCGGCAAAAAAAGACGAAGCAAAAAAAGATGCTCCTGCTGAACCGGTTGTAACAACTCCGGTTGAAAACACAGGAGTCGTTAAACTGGGTGAAGGAAAAACTGAAGAAAAAACTTCTGATGTTAATTCTGGTGAGGGTTACCCTTTAACTTTAGGTATGACAGTACATAATGTGATTGCGGGAGGATTCTCTCAATCAACAATGGTTAATAAAAATGCGACTGAAGTTCCTACCAAAATTGAACGGACTATTGATGTGGGTTCGCAGTACCGTTTATATGACGGTGAAGACTTGAAGGTTCGCGCTATGCTGGACTTCCACAACATCTTACACCCGAACGTAACAGTGACAAAAGCAACGCATATCGGGGTGGAATTCGATTACTCGCCAAGCAGCTGGTTCAAAACTCAGTTCCGAGGCGGTTTGAATCAGATGTATATGACAGCAGGTGCAACATTCCTGTTCGG
>JANWIU010000115.1 GCA_025449725.1 Pseudobdellovibrio sp. | reverse complement strand
GCTGTCAGAGTTCTCGACTGCGAAGGATCCGGAACTATCTCAGGAGTCATTGCCGGAGTAGAATGGGTCACGGCTCACCACACGAAGCCGGCAGTTGCTAATATGAGTTTGGGTGGCGGCGTATCGCAGGCACTTGATGATGCCATCAAAGCTTCTATCCGCGCAGGTGTGACCTACGCAGTCGCTGCAGGAAACGAAAACACAAATGCCTGCAATTCTTCTCCTTCTCGCGTAGCGGAAGCTATTACCGTTGGTAGCACCACCGCTTCTGATAGCCGGTCTGACTTTTCAAATTACGGAAGTTGCGTCAGTATCTTTGCCCCTGGAAGCGATATTACATCGACGTGGTCTACATCAGATTCCGCTACCAATAAAATCAGCGGCACTTCGATGGCGACTCCACATGTTGTCGGTGCGGCAGCGCTGTATGTTGCTGCTAACCCTTCTGCGTCGCCTGCGGATGTAAAAGCAGCATTGTTAGCCGCCAGTTCATCCGGCCGCGTTTCCGATGTAAAGGGCTCTCCGAACAAATTGTTAAGTACCGTCTTTTTGACAGCCCCATCGCAACCACCACCTTCATCGACCCCACAGTTAAGTAACAACGTGCCGGTGGCCAACCTGGCTGACAGCACTAAATCATCTGAGAAAGCCTTCACGATTGAAGTTCCGGCCGGCAGTAAAAAACTAACTATTAGCACCAGTGGGGGCCGTGGTGACGTTGATTTATATGTTAAGTACGGATCCCGCCCGACAAGCTCCAGTTACGACTGCCGACCTTACAAGGCCGGTAACAGTGAATCCTGCTCGGTTAGCTCTCCACGGGCAGGCGTTTATCATGTCGTTTTGAAAGTTTACGCTGCTTATTCCGGAGTGTCGTTAAAAGCGCAAATTGAAAACTAAAATCAGAAAATATTTTTTTGATATATAACACGGGCGGCAGTCAGCTGCCCGTCTGATTTTTCAATAAGACATACAACTTCTTGTCCTACTAACAACCGGTCCGCATCGGACTGAAAATAAACCCGGTCAGACTTCGAATACCATTGAGCGGTATGAAATAATCCATAACCTTCGCCATCGGCATTTCGGATGACAATCGGTAACTTAGAATTGCCACTGAGAATTTGTGATTCATTTTTAACTACAGTCCACATGTCAGGATTGTGATCAGCATTTACAAAAAACCATGACCAATATGTAAAGGCTATCACCAGTAAGGATACCGGCACGGCCCAAAGTCTTCTGGCGCCCATCTTCTTCCAGATATCATAAATAGCTTGGCCCACAAAAAGGGAGCCGGCGACTAACAAGCCTGTCGCATGCTGAGAACTGTCTTTTTTTATAATTAAAAATGCAGAGATATTAAAAACACAATAGAGCACAAAATATAAAAACAATGGATCTCGGCGCTTTTCTTTCCAGGCATCGGTCGATAATAACCAAACAGCCAAAATAAATATTTCGACAAAGTAAACCCGGGTGGCTGTTAGCAAATAAGAAAGATCAAAAGCCTTCTTAACGTTTACAGGATTTAAAAATCTCATTGTAAACTGACGAAACCAGTAGGTTTTAATCCACTCACCGTTCCAAATGAGTTGATCTAAAAGCAACCAGCCCAGAACAGGAAGTATAATACCGGCTCCTAAAACCAAAACACTCTTCATTACTTCTCTATACGAAGAGCGCTTTAAAAATGCCGTAACTAAAACCAGCGCCGCCAGATTCGGAAGAAGCTCTAATCCTTTTGTTAAAAACGCTGCGCCTAACACTAGACCGGAAAGAAAGGCTCTATCTGTAAACGCCAACACCATGACCGCAATCAGCCCCAGTAACTGCGCCATTGGATCAAGGGACGGCTGAGAAATCTGCATCATGTAAGTACCGTTTAGCAAAAGAGCATAACCGGCTATGAGTCCTATTGAACTTCCTTGCTCAGCTCCCCACTTGAGGCGAGCGGCTTTAAATAATGCGAACAATGAAACTGCGGCCACCAAATAATTCGGAAGTTTTAGAGCCAGGTCAGAAACACCAAAAACTTTCACAAAAAAAGATGCAAAGTAAAAAAAGAAATACGGATGTTCTGCAAAAACCTGAGTTTGATCCCAGTTGGGAAGTTTACCGCTAAAAAAACCGTTTAACGCCATTTCTTTTGTGACCCAAGCGTAAACAGCCCCATCACCATGTATCGCTGACCAAAGAGTCTGCGCAGTGATCAGTAAAAAAAACGTAAGCACGGCCACGACTTCAAAAAAATGATTCCGAAAAAATAATCGGATATTTGAAAGTACGCCGTTTGATTTAAATGAGTTGAACGTATACTGATTTTGCATGGTCTTAAGCCCCAAGATTCTTCAATTTTTGAGGCTTTGACAACCATTCTTCACTCTAGGAATGTTCTAATTATAAAAAATGCAGGCTAATTCAGCAATAATTCAAGCACTTGCGTGCTTGTCTAAACTGCAAAGCCTACTTAGGACAATTTTTTGTGTCTGGAGTCCATGCCAAGTGGTAGCTCAGCGGGGCACTGAAATCCAGTGAATCCATAGCAGCCATCAAAGAATCTTGCGGATCCTGGCTGGACCCGGCAAGTTCCATAGTAATTGTCATAAATGGAAAGATCATCGTGTTGTATTTCATTTGCGTTCCGCATTGTGACCACAAAGGAACATCCTGAAAACGCGAATTGATTTCAACAGGCCCTTCAGATGGCCCGCGAATGTCTCTTCGAACATTCATTTTTTGCTGATACTTTGCCGCCCCGTAAATAGAGTAATGATTCACTGAAATGCTGGCGGTGCCACCGGCCGGTACATGAGCAAATCCGCGCGCGTCTGAACCAACGATGGCAACCCGGTTTTGACCCGGAAACTTGATTCCTAAAGTAACTGAACAGGTTTTTTTAGCCTGAACAAGCGTGGATGTCGGTGGAATTTCATTAACGAAATTATCAAACAGAATGGAAATGGTAGTTTGATCGGGAGTTAAGGCGGCTCTAGCAGTTCCAGCAGGACAGCCGTCGCCGAACATTCGCAGCACCTGTACTTGAATATTAAACGGTGGCGGATCATTGCGCGGAGTCCAGAGCGATTTACCTAAAACTAACGAACTGTAAAAGGACAGAACAGTTATAGAAAAAATTACTTTATTTAGATTCATTTTCCACCTCTGGACATGCAAATTGGAGCCTCTTTGTCTCCGAGGAATCTACAAAGCAATCTAAGAGCCAAAAGCAGCGGTGCCACTAAATTACATCTGTCAAAAAAATTACTTTGCGCTGCCCTTTTACGGAAAGGCCGGCTGTAACAGGCCTGCAATTGAATCTAATCGTTTTTAGCGGGTACAACGCTGGCAGGTAAAGAGTTATGACCCGGCTCTTTTCATTCTTATGTACAATGCTTATTAGCTTCAAATTATTTGCAGTTCCGGCAGAAATCCGCCTTTACAGCGAAGGTGCCGCCGCGCTGGCTGCCCGCCTGCAATCCATTTCAAATGCCCAACAGCTGGACATTGAAACTTTCTATTTTGAAAACGACCGTGCCGGCCGAGTTGTTTTGAAAACCTTAATTCAGGAAAAACTGAACCGTCCAGCGATGAAGATCCGTTTACTACTGGACGGCTGGGGATCCGAAAGTTTTTCTAAATCCATGGCATGCTCGCTTCGCTCAAAGGGAATTGAAATCAAGTTCTTTAACCAAAACGGCGGCCTGTTAAATCAACAGCGGACTCACCGTAAAATCTGGGTTACCGAAAGCACTGCCTTTGTAGGCGGAAGAAACATCAGTGACGAGAATTTTTCTGAGATGAACGAAGAACTTTCAGACTGGGATATAGAATTAAAAGGCGCTGCGGTTTCGAATATCAGCAATTCATTTTCACAGGCTTGGACTAACCGATTAGCGACTATACCTGACTGCACGGCACTGACGCCCGACGAAAGCTGGCTGCGCGAAATCATGAATGAAGAAAGCTGGAAGGCAGAAGAAAATTTTTCTGCCTGGTCTACTGCAGATGTTTCATGGCACACAGATGAAGTCGGAAACAACGGCTCGCGCCTCGTAAGTAAAGCCGTTTCGGAATTACTGAGGACGGCAGAGAATTCTCTGGAAATTGAAAATGCCTACTTCCTGCCTGTTGGTGAAATTTCGCACGAACTGGGAAGTGCAAAGTCCAGAGGAATCAGGATGCAGTTTTATCTTAACGGTCCCAAAACAGATGTATGGATGGCTCGCTATTCGACTTGCCTGCCGATGAATGAAATTCAATGGTGGCTCGATATGGGCGCCAAAGTTTCTTTTACCCCACAAGCCAAAAAGACTCATGCTAAAAGTATTTTTATAGATGACCGGGCTTTAGCCATCGGCTCCTACAACTTGGATTCCCGTTCTATCAATACAAATGCAGAAACCCTTCTGGTGATCCGAAATTCTGCAGAGATATTTGACCTCTACAAAAGTGAACATAACCGCAGAATGAATGAAGGCCATATTGTAAAGACCATTCAGCAAATATTTCAGTCGTACGGTCTTTCGGAAAAGCAGCAGAACCAATGTCTTGGCATCAGCGTTCTCAAACCGTTACTGAAAAATTTCTTTTGAACAACTAGTGAATTTTAGCTTCGACTCTTCGTTTTAAATTAATAAAGGATCGGGTTAACTTTATGGCTTCTGCATTTACCTGAGGCGCCGGGATTTGACCGCGCTGAACTGAAGTAGACATCGAATTAAAGCTATTCGTAATTACTTCCAATTCTCTAAGCTCCTGGGCCGACAACTGATTTTGTTCGCGGAATTTTCTAATTTGATCTTCAAAACTCTCGGTGATTTCGGGATCTATCGTTGCATTCATGCTGAGATCCGGCGTTCTGGTAAAACTACTGAGTTCTTGCGCCGAAGATTCGCCTTGGGAAGTGTTAGACGGATCAACCTGACCAATGGAGACCTGTGGCATGTTGTCGAAGTAACCGGTAGAAAAGTTATAGTTTGCACTGCCAATCCCTCGCAAACTGCTGGCAAAGCCTCTCGGTTTAAACTTTCCTCCTGACAAAGCCCCAATTCTCGGCATTTTCAAAGAAGTGGAAGCATAAGGACCGGGAGGACTTACAGAGGCGATTCCACGAGTGGGAAACTTTCGTTCAGATACTGCACCAAAACCTGCAGATGACGAATTTTTTTTATTGTGCATATTCCCGTTCAACCCGGGAGGCTTTCGAATTCCAGAATTTAATCCCTTCTTCATAACTCCAGGCCATTGTGCAAGGACTTGATTTGTGCTTCTAACGCCTATTTTCTTACTGCCAGAGAAAGATTTATACAGCGAAGCTGTTATCACAAAAAATGCAATAATGAACAAAGCATGGGTCTTCATCTTCACCTTTACTGTTGCGTTAGAAAGTCGCAGTAGATTCTATTTACTTCAAACTTATATTTATCTTTTCCGTTTCGGTATTCGTAGCGTGCAGAATTAAAATTGGTTTCAACAACGGTTGCTTTTCTTAAACCGCAGTAGATACTTGAAAACACTTTAAGTTCTTCAGCGATATTTTCAACGCTTTCATCTTCTGCCGTTACAAATTGAACGCTAAATTCACGGGTATTTTGAAATGGCGCTGCAGAGCTGCTGGAAAGCAACCATAAAGTTCCACATACGAAGAAAAATAAGAAAGATTTCAATGCCCACCCGCCCCAGCTTTTATTAAGCAAGGGATGGACCACGACAACTCCG
>JANWIU010000114.1 GCA_025449725.1 Pseudobdellovibrio sp. | reverse complement strand
GGCCACCCAGTTGGCTGGTTTTTAAAATATCGAAAAATTTCAAACTTTGCGGGTGAAGTCTTTCATAGGTTTCTAGTCGCCATAACATATCAGCCATACCCTTAAACTCTTTATGTGGAGAGTTCTTATATATTTTTAAGCCATCATTTAGGCCGCTGATAAACTCAGCCTCTTCTGTGGATAGGCTTCCATAGTAATTTTCCCACTGCTGAAGTAGCAATTTTTTAATTTCAGGGTGAATAACTTCACATCTCAATAGTGGAAACGAATAGCTGGATTCTACCATTAACTTAGCTTGAGTCCGAATTTTTTTAGAGAGAACATACTTTGCAAAGTCCTCTAGAAAAAATAAATTTAAAGACGTCAGGGTCAGATCTAAAGTTAAATTTATTTTGGAGGTTTTGTTTTCGGTTAGGTAACTGAGGTTTTTTTCAAAGGTACTTAGCTTCATGCCTTCGCGAATGTACTCTGTTACGGAGCCTGCTCCATCAATAGAAATCAGAAAATACACTTGCTTGAACTGTGAAGCTAAAGGCAGCCACTCTTCTAACATTTTAAGCGGGTAGCTTAAGTTGGTATTGTAAAATAGTTCTATCTTATCTGCTTTTTTCAGAGTCAAAAGCTCGTTCAGCGTCTTCAGGTGGCTGTCTTCTAAAAATGGCTCTCCACCGGCATAGTAGATTCTGTCAATGGCTTCAGTGGAACAAAAATTAATAATTTCACCGGCGTAATTTGACTTGAAAAATTCTAAAATTGATTTCGGATTTGTAGAATTCAGATCATAAAAAAGCCGGCGATTTTCGGGGCCATAGTCTTTCAAGACATGGGCATGGCTTGTACTGCTGGTTACAGGAGAACAGGTTCTGCACTTCAAATTGCAAAGGTTACTGCGGTAGTCCAGATACCGTAATAGTTCTGAGGTCTGGCCATCAGGCCCAGTGCCTTTCAAAATGCGGTCAATGCTGCCTTTGTACTGCTGATTCAAGGCGTCCCGGTAAACTTCTGTTCGGTTTGGGACTTCACAATTCGCACACTCGGCGGGTACTTGATTATTAAGCATTTGAGTGCGGATTTTCTTCATGTAATCCGAATTTTTGAACTCATTCCAAGGCAGTTTTGAATACTCAGGGGGTGCCTTTCGGGAAATACCGCAAATGCGACGATCTCCATCGGCTCCGACATGAGCATGGACCCAGGGGGCAACACAAAATGCGCGTGGGACTTCTTTTTTAGAGCTTTCCAATGTCTTGAATGTAATTGCTTTTTGATGCTTTGAAATCAAATTATTCCGCCATTGCCACGCAACGGTATAAACAGATCATTTTGGAACAGGGTAGACTGGGCCGATTGACTTTAAACAACCTCCAGTTACACTTGATAAGACAGTTTCTAGGGGTACGTTTGCAAAATTTACTGAATGCCATTCATAATCAAAATCACACGCTTTTGTGTGTGGGTCCGCTTAGTACAAACATTATTGACGTAGCGATTAATTTTTCAAATACGCACAAGTCACCGATAGTTTTGGTGGCAAGTCGACGGCAAATCGAAGCAAAAGAGTTCGGATCAGGTTATGTGAATAACTGGTCTACTGAAGAGCTGGTTGAATACGTAAAAGCTAAAGACGCCCAACACATTTTTTTTGAACGTGACCACGGCGGCCCTTGGCAATCTAACTACGAAATTAAAAAGAATTCGAACGTTCAAGAAAGTATGGCCATCGCTAAACGGTCATACGAAGTTGATATCGATGCCGGAATGGACATCATTCATATCGATCCTACAATTCCAGTAGCGGGCGAGCAGTTAACTTACGAAGTTGTGCTTTCGCGCTTGTTTGAGCTTTATGGTCATGTGGCTGAATACGCAAAAGCCAAAGGTAAAGAAATTCTGATTGAAGTTGGCACTGAAGAGCAAAGCGGTAGTTATACCGACTTAAAGCAAATGGAAGATTTCATTGAAAGTATTTCTGCGTTTACCCAAAAAAATTCTTTTGCGAAGCCCTTGTTTATCGTTATTCAAACCGGCGCAAAAGTTATCGAAAGCCGAAACATCGGAATGTTCGAACGTGGCACTAATCACGACAAAATGCATTTAATAAAAAACATCATGGATTCCTCTGCTTTGGCAAAGAAGCACGGTATTTATATTAAAGAACACAACGCGGATTACTTGTCGTTTGAAAATTTAGCTTTAAGACCTGTCATTGGTATCAAAGCTTCAAACGTGGCGCCGGAGTTCGGGTATTTAGAATCAAAAGCATTATTCAGTTTATTAAATATGTACGGCACCCGTTATGACGTGGATAAGTTTGTTGATGTTGTCCACAGTTCAAAAAAATGGGAAAAATGGGTCATGCCGGAATCTAATCTTAAAAAAACCGAAAAGGTGCTTCTTGCAGCCCATTACTGCTATTCAGATCCTGAGATTATTAAAATTAAAGAAAATCTCGAATACAAGTTACGAAGCAAAAACGTAGACATGAATGAGTATTTGAAAAAATCAATTACAGCATCGCTTTACAAGTATGGTTCGGCCTTTGGTTTAGTAAAATGACGTTTGGCGGAAACCTAGTTACAACATTAGGAAGTCAGATCAGCAAGTCTCATCTTTTTTGCGACGATCTTTATTCTTACTCGATACAAGTTTTGAATAAAGATGAACTGGTCGAGGGCACTCACCTGGCTTCTGCCCGCATTTTTCTTCTTGAAGGAAAAATAAAAGTTAACGATTTGTCTCTAAATGAACCTGAAGAGTCAGTTCAAATTGAAAATATTAAATTTAAAATTCAAGGTGTAAGCTCAATCGCAAAATTTTTAATGGTTGGAAATAAAAAATCTGTTTCATCAGCTGAACAATTTTTGCCTTTTAAGTTTTCGGCATTGAAAAAAGTTGAAAAGCCCTGGGGTTATGAAATTTGGATTACCGGAGAGCACCCACAGTACTGTTTAAAAAAGATCTTTATAAAAAAAGGCACCCGAACCAGCCTGCAATACCATAATCAAAAGCGTGAAACGAATGTTCTGTTTGATGGAACTGCTAAACTTCATTATAAAAAAGAAGCTTCTGTAAGTTTGCAGGAAGTAAGAGAAGCAGATATTGTTTCTTGCGACCTTCAAAGCACTTCGGTTATTGATGTTTTTCCTCTGACAATTCACCGCTTAGAGGCGGTGACGGACATTTTACTTTATGAGGCTTCGACTCCGCATTTAGATGATGTCGTCCGTATAACTGACGACACCAATAGAGGCCACGGCCGGATTCAGTCAGAGCATGGTAAAAAATAAGGTCTGTATATTAGCGGCCGGCAGAGGCACAAGACTTGGGGAATACACGCAAGTTCTGAATAAAGCTCTTCTTCCTTTAGACGGAAAAGCCATAATTAGTCATATTATTAGAAGCTTTCCGCAAGGCACTCATTTTGTAATTGCTCTCGGTTACAAAGGTGAGGCTGTGCTTAATTACATCGAGTTAGCCCACCCGGGTTTGGATGTTACGTTTGTTAAGGTGCTGAACTACGACGGCCCTGAAAGTGGCCCTGGGGCCTCTCTTCTGGCCTGCCGAGAAGCTTTAGCAAATGGCCCGTTCTATTTCGTTACCTGCGATACTTATTGGACCAATTCCATCACGCAAATGCCAGCTGATAAAAGTTGGGTTGCCGTCGACACCGTTGAAAAAAGTGAAACTTCTCACTACAGTACTGTAGATATTTCGCAAGACGGGCGAGTATCCGGTTTTCTATTTAAACAAGAAAGCCGTGAGCAGAAGAAGGAAGCGTTTACAGGACTTGCTTTCATAAAAGAAACGGATATTTTTTGGAGCTCTCTTGAATCCAGTCAGATGCTTTCCGGTGAAAAACAAGTTATTGAACCTTTTCAAGAATTGGCCAAACAAGGATTACTATTCTCGACTTACATTGATTGGGTTGATACCGGTTTAATTGAGAAATACCGAAAAGAATTAAAAAAATACGGCCAGTACGACTTCAGTAAGGTTAAAGAAGCCTTTTATTCAATTTCGGGACAAGTTATTAAATATTTTGACCAGGATCAGGACTCGACACAAAGGGTGATGCGGGCACAATTGAATCCTGAGGTGTTTCCAGAAATTACCGGGCATAGAAAAAACATGTACCGCTATAAATATCAGCCCGGGAATACTCTATACGAAAATGACCGGCCGGAAATATTTATTAAGCTGTTGGCCTGGCTTGATAGCAAATTGTGGAAGCCGAAGATTGTAGAACAAGAAGTGGTGCAAGGTCTTTGCGATCTATTTTACAGAGATAAAACTTTGGCGCGGGTGGCGCAATTTCAGAAAAAATATCCGGACTATAAAATCACTAAAATTAACGGCGTTGAAGTTCCTTCGGTAGAAGCGCTTTTGAAAAATATTTCCTGGGATGATTTTAAAGACGGAGTTCCCTGCTTTATCCACGGAGACCTACAACCTGACAATATTATTTATGATTCTGAAAAGGATCTATTTACACTCTTAGACTGGCGCCAGAACTTTGCGGGCGAAGTGGCTTTTGGGGATCTGTATTATGATTTTGCGAAGTTATGGGGAGGCTTAAACCTCAACTACAAAGAGGTGAAAAATAATGCTTTTTCCTACTCTGAAGCCGGAACCGAATGTAGTTTCCGTTATCCTCAACACAAGCACTTCGAAGTTCTTTCTAAAGAGCTGGAGGCTTTAGCGGAGAGTAAAAGACTTTCTGTAGAACGAATCCATTTACTGGTTGGCCTTATTTACCTGAATATGTCGCCGCTGCATCATTATCCGTTTGATAAAATGCTTTGTGCATTAGGACGCGAAATTCTGTTTAAGGCCCAGACTAAAAAGTCGTAGGTTTTTCAGATTTGAAATCAATCTAATAGATGGTAGCATAAAAATTCGTGGAAAACCTTTGTACATTAGACTTTTACCAGAATGCTCTTATTGCTGACTCAAAGCAAATTCCTGGTTTAGAAAATGAGTCTGCGGTTTATGAATTAATTAAAGAGTTTATATCTCAGGCAGCAAGTCCGGAGTTTAAATTCTTGCTCTCAGCTGATTTGAATTCAGCACTTTTCGTAAAGTACTACAATTTTTTAATGGAGAATTTTACCGAAGGCGAAGGCCATGTAAGTGTATTTCTTCACAGTGAGCTAAACAGTGCCTTGCTAAACTCTGATTTGTTGCAGACCCTGAATGGCTCTTCCAACAAGAATTTAAAACTAAGTTTTTATGTGACTGCCGAGCGTTTAAATCCTGAAGCGCAAACGGCCGCGAACGCTTTGAAGGCGGAATGGGCGAAAACTCTCCATGCAGGAATAGAAGGTCTGCTTGCAAATTTTTTAAATGCGCGAGTGATTTTAAATGTGAATCTGGACGTATTTAACGTTTATCAAACTTACGATTTGCTGACCGAAGTTTTGAAAACTAATCGTGTTTACAAAAGCACCTTCAGAGACCCGGCTGTTTATCTGCACCTTGAATCCTACGTACAGCCGGAATGGACTTCTCTTAAAGTTTTAAATGAGGAAGATTTACCGATGTTTCAACGGGTTCAGGACTTCATCAGTCAGAATTTATGGAGCAAAACTCAGGACGGTATTGGGTTTCATCCCGAGAATGAACAGCAACTGAAGTCTATCGCCGGTTGGATTCAAGAAACTTCTCATTCTGAAAAAATAAGAATACAGACTCAGTTTAACCAAGAAGTAGAAAAAATTGAAAAACAAAATGGCACTGTATTCAGCGAGGTCTTCCCCCAATTGGCGCAACTGTATTCGCATTGTTTACAGTTTGACCCGGACATCATTCAGAAGAACGTGATTCGTTCAAAAAAGCTTCTTGATTCTGTAAGCCCTAGTTTCTGTTTAGCAAAGTGGACCACAAGCACTTTACATTTAGAAAGCGGCACTACTCATTCTTGCCATCATCCTGCAGTCCATGAAATAAAGCAGAGTGAGTTAAAGAATAACCCTTCAGCGTTGCACAATACTAAATTTAAAATTCAACAGCGCGAAAAGATGATGAAGGGCCAAAGGCCCTCAGAGTGCGATTACTGCTGGAACATTGAAGACCTATCTCACGGTGAAGTCAGTGACCGAATTTTGAAATCCGCAGCTCCGTATTCAATTGAGGAGTTTGGCAGTATTGTTCAAAACCCGTACTCAGATAAAATTTCTCCGCGTTACATAGAAATCAGCTTCAGTAATAAATGTCAGTTCAAGTGCAGTTACTGCTCGGCAGATTACTCTTCGACTTGGCTGGATGAGGTCGAACAGTTCGGGAATTACTCAACCGGCTCAGGAGCAAGAACAAAAACTATTTACAAGGAAGAGGAAAATCCTTACGTAAAAGCATTTTGGGATTGGTGGCCGGAGCTCCGAAAAAATCTGCATACTCTCAGAGTAACCGGTGGAGAACCCTTGCTTTCGCCAAGTACGTTTAAACTAATCGAAGCGCTGAACGCAGATCCAAACAAAAATTTAAGTTTATCAATAAACTCTAATTTAGGCGCGCCACCGGTTTTGATAGATAAATTTATTGATCTCGCAGCGAAGACTGAAAAAAATAAAGCGATCAAAAAGTTGGATGTTTATACCAGTATTGATGCTTTCGGGCCGCGGGCCGAATATATTCGTCACGGGCTAAAGCACGATTACTTCTGGCAGAATGTAGAAAAGCTTTTAGCGAACACTGTAGAAACGCGGCTTTACATCATGTGCACCTTTAACGCATTGAGCCTAACATCGTTTCTTCCTCTCTTGGAAAAAGTTAGAGAGATCAATATCAAATACAGAAATTCTCAAAGAGTCTTTCCGCTCGACATTGATTTCGCCTACCTGCGCCATCCTGAGTATCAGGCGGTGAAGGTTCTGCCTCCGCAGTTTCAGTCGTATATTGAGGAGATTATTCAGCATTTAGAAGTAAACCAATGGCTTAAAACCGAAGAAAAAATCGGATTTCTCGACTATCACGTCATTAAGATGAAGCGAATTCTCGAATGGATGCGCCAAGAATGGCCGCCGGAAACACTTTTTCTTCAGCGTTCGCGCTTTTATGAATTTTTTTCAGAACACGATAGGCGCCGCAAAACAAACTTCCTCGAAACATTTCCGGAAATGGCTGATTTCTGGACCGGATGTAAACACGCGTACGAGTTGAAAAACCGCTAAAGAACTTCGAAATTAGACTTCTATATCAGCTATTCTTAAGACTATAATCTTTGAGATAACGGAGACAATTTGGATAACTTATCAAACGTAAAGAAAAAGTTAGATGCGGTCAGTTCTTGTTTTTGTTTAGCGAAGTGGACTACCGTTACTTTGCATTTAGAAAGCGGCACGAACCACTCTTGCCATCATCCCAAAGTTCACGAGACGCCGATTGAAGAACTAAAAGATAATCCGGCAGCGTTACACAATACAAATTTTAAAATTCAACAGCGCAAAGCCATGATTCAGGGGGTTCGGCCTGAAGAATGCGGCTATTGCTGGAATATCGAAGATTTAAATGCTGACACTGTCAGTGACCGTGTCATTAAATCTTCTGCGCCGTACTCTATGGCTGAATACGAAAAAATTAAATCGAACCCTTACGATAAAAAAATGATTCCGCGTTATGTGGAGGCAAGCTTCAGCAATACCTGCCAGTTCAAGTGCAGTTATTGTTCGGCAAATTTCTCCAGTTCGTGGGTTGATGAGCTTGAAAAATTCGGTCCTTATCATAACAAACACGGCGAAAGCTATACGAAGATGTACAAAGAAGACGAGAACCCGTACGTCAAAGCTTTCTGGGACTGGTGGCCAGAACTTAAACGTGACCTCGATACTTTCAGAATTACCGGCGGTGAGCCGCTGCTTTCCCCGAATACTTTTAAGGTACTAGAAAGTTTGTTGGCTAATCCAGAGCCGAATTTAAGTTTGAATATTAATTCAAACTTGGGAGCTCCGGAAGTTCTTGTGAACAAATTTATAAATTTAACAGGTCAGTTGAATGCTACAAAGAGCGTGCGTGACATTATAATCTACACAAGTATTGATGCATTCGGTACGCGTGCAGAGTACATCCGTCATGGTCTAAAGCATGACTATTTTTGGGATAACGTTGAACGTCTCCTTGGTAGTAACGACCGCATGAAGGTGATCATTATGTGTACCTTCAATGCGCTT
>JANWIU010000113.1 GCA_025449725.1 Pseudobdellovibrio sp. | reverse complement strand
TTCACGCAAGGCAGTGCTCTATCTATCGCCTCGTAATTATTGCGCATGACATAAGGGCAACTCGTAGAATGAGGCTCAGCAAATTCAGGTTCTTCTGCAAAAGCTGAAGATACAAATAATAATGATGCGATGAAAAAATAATTTTTAATCATCGCGCGACTCCTGCACCGGCTGGTCTGGCCGATGATCCTGCAGCTCCGCCGGGATTATCAGTTCCTTCCAAAACAGAAGAATTTCTGTCACATCCTCTGAACGATGTTTCTTCAAGCCTGTCGGCATATTGAGTTGCAGTTAACGGCCGCTGCGGTTGCCCTGCCGCTTCCGGAGTTCCTGCAGGCGCACGAGCAGGAACCGGTGGTGCCCGTCTTGCAACAGGCTGAGATCCCGCGCCTAATGCCGATACTGCAACGAAAGTTAAAATTGCAATCATGTATTTCATAGTGGCACTCCGATCTCTATTGACTGATCATACGGTGTTCTTAAGGCTTCATAACTATTCAGCATAGCTAGGCCCTTTTCTGCATCGCCCTTCCATTCGCTTTTAAGCAATTGGCCGGACGAACTGTATTTCATTTCAAAATATCCATAACCTTGAGCCACAATTCGTTTTACATGTCCGGTAAGTCCGTCCGTCTGAATCGTAAACGAAGGCCCGCCTTTTTTAGTTTGCATTTTAGTTAAACGGCCTTTTGAGTCATAGGAATACTGAATGGTTTCGTTATTGATATTAACTGAGGCCAGCTTCATATCTTTGTCGTAATTGTATTGAATAGGGCCACCGGCACCACCTTTAGATTTCGGCAACACCCTCACGTTTGATACTTTGCCACTCGCGAAATAAGTGTACTCAAGCCTGTGCGAGTCTGTTTCTTTTCCTGTGACACGACTTTCGCTATCATATTCGTATTTAAATTCGCGACCCTTTTGAACAATTTTAGAGGGTTTTCCTTCCGCAATGTATTCTGCAGAAGTTTTGCCGCCGCTTGCGTCTGTAGCTACCATCCGTTTTTGAAAAATGGTTCCGTCATTTGCTTTTTGGTACTCAAATTCGTAAGTAACAGTTTTAGGGGCCGCACCTTTACACGTAGATTTAAATTCCGCTTTAAACTTCAGGGTCGCTTTGTCGATCACATAATTGTAATCGTCTGTACAATCTTTATCTTGAAGGCGTGAAACAAATCTTGTGGTTGGGTTATATTTAATTTCAGTTTTTTTGCCGCCTCTTTCAACGGCCGTCATCAAATAATCTGCATAGGTGTAATTCTCATCACCGCTTTTTTGAGATACTTTCATCAGCATCCCATCCTTGTAGGTATATCGTGTCGCTTCGCTGAGGCCGCGCATTTCTGTTATGTGGCCCGTATCATCCATCTTAAAAATTAGAGACTGTCCCCTTTGAGAAGTAATAGAATTCAAAGCTCCGTTAGCACCATAAGAAAGCTTGATGCTGTCTCCTCTTGCGTGCTTTTGCAGGATCAGCTTACCGCTTTCATCAAATGTTTGTGTCAGACCGTTAGCTGTTTTAAGTATGAATTGTTTTTTATTGTAAGTAATCTGTTCGTCTTTAGAAAACGGCACAATACTGTAAGGAGTTTTTGAAACTTCAATGTTAACTTTGAATTTTGATAACATCTTGGTTCTCTTGTACCGGCTCTTCAACATTTCATCACGAAGTGCCGGCGTCATCGATTGCCCGGCTTTTTGCATGGCTTCCGCTAACAGGTCAACTGCCGCAGCCGTATTTTTTTCACTGAAATCAGAAGAATTATAAACTTTGACTTGCCCTGCCCCGCATTCCACAACTGCTATCTGGCCTTTTGCAACGACCTTTAATGTTGTTTCGAAACTTGAACACCAGCCAAATCCGAAGAGCCCATCGTAACCAACGGTGCTATTATAAACTCGACCAATGCTGAATCCTGCAAACTCATTATCCAAAGATTGGTCTGACCGTCTGATTGTATATGCCCCGCTTTTTATATCCACGGCAGAACTAGCCATCGAAGAAAACCCCAGGACGCTTCCCAACAATAATTTGCTTATTTTGTTCATGTATTAATTCTGGCTTATTATGAGAAATTAGCAAGTCCAGAGGCCGTTTTGTCTCAAATTGGTGCCACTCTGTACGCCACCATTTTGAGTCCCCTAACAGGGCCTGAAAAACCTCCTAGTCTGGGTCCAGCCTCAGAGCCAATAAAATCGTTAAAAAACAATTGGAAAAACAATTGGTAGTGCAGCTATGTGGGGTTATACTCGCGATTATGCTTCTTAAGGCCGGTTTTTCAAAAAAAGAAATGGATTGTTTTTTTCCTGGTCTGGGAATGATGGGCTTTGGCCAGGCTCATAATGTGGTTCGATCTCAGGCCACTCCGCTGTTTGCCCGTGCAGCTGCCTTTTGTGATGAACAGAATAACTACTTTATTTTTATCAATGTTGAACTGGCTTTTGCCACGATTGCAGTAAAAGAAGAGCTTACGAATCGCCTAAAAGCTGAATTGCCGCATTTGAAACTTTCTTTAGCTTCAGTCATGTTAACCTCTCAACATACTCATTCAGCACCCGGTGGCTATACTCATTACCCTTTTTATAATTTTACAATTCCCGGCTTTCAGCCGAAGCTATTTAACAATATCGTTTCAGCCTGTGCTGAGGCGGCTAAAGATGCGATTAAAACTTTGGCCCCTTCCAGGATATCCTGGGGCAACTACAAAATACCGCTTGAAAAAAATGTGGCGATTAACCGTTCGATGATGGCGTATCGGCATAATCCTGAAGCCAATACTACCCGTTCAAACGAAGCAGTTAACCGTGAAATGCAAGGGCTGAATATTTACGATTCACAAGAAAATCTGCGGGCTCACTTGAATTGGTTCGGTGTGCACGCCACCAGTATTTCCAGCTACAATACTAAAATTCATCATGACAACAAAGGGGTCGCCGCTACTGTTCTTGAAGGCAAAAAAAATATCTTCGCCATTTTTGCGCAAGAAGCCGCCGGCGATGTTTCTCCTAATTTTGTCTGGGATAAAAAATTAAAACGCATGTGCGGACCAACTGAAGATCAGTATGAAAACGCAAGAATCAACGGAACCATTCAAGCTGAATCAGCCGAGCAAATCAAAGATTCAGTGGAAGTTGCCGGCGAAATTAAATGTTCGCACGCCTATTTCGATTTATCGGCAAAAGCGGCAAACGCCGCTCATGGCCTTGGTTTTTTTAAAGGGACCCTTGAGGGCCCAGGGTTACCTGAATTTCTCTCTCCCGCTCTTAAACTTATTGCCAATCTGGCAAAATCAATAAGACTTACGTTCAATCCAGAAAAACATAAAGCTTTCTTTGAAGCCCACGGCAACAAACAAATTCTTTTAGATAATCGTGCCGGCGACATTTTTGGAATTCCAAAAAGCTGGTGGAAGAAGTTACCGATTCCCGCCAACGGCGGCACAGGAAATTTATTCCCGTTACTGAGAGCAGGCGCTCTTGAAACTTTGCCTTGGGTTCCGGAAGTTCTTCCGTTTCAAATTGTTCATTTAGGAAACGTCACAATTATTGGTGTAGCCGGCGAAATCACAACCGTAGCCAGTGCACGGTTGAAATCAGCTATGAACCAGAAATTCCCTTCGCAAAAAATTATTATTTCGTCTTACGCCAATGCTTACATGGGTTACATCACCACACCCGAAGAATACGATGAGCAATGTTACGAAGGTGGCCACTGTGTTTACGGCCGAAGAACATTAAACGCCTTCATTGAATACTTTTGCGACTTGGCCGATTCACCTTCAATGACGGGCCAAAATTCTTTTCAGTTTCCGCCGTCAGAACTATCCATGCGAACCCAAAAGTCGTAAGGGCACTGTGAATTCTAATCAACAGAAATCTAGCGAACAGAAGTCCGGCGAACAGCAAACCTGCGAACGTTGCAACACGATCTTTTCTTGCGGAGCTAATGACTCAAAACCCTGCTGGTGCATGGAACTGCCAACTGCAATTGTACCTGAAAATTTTAAAAATTGTTTATGCCCTGATTGCCTGAAGCTTTTTGTTGAACCGGAAGAGTCCGATTTTTATTTAGATGAAAACGGCAATACCGTTTTTACAAAAAGTTATCACTTAAAACGCGGCTATTGCTGCAAAAGCAATTGCCGCCACTGCCCGTTCTAGTTACCGAGCTTGCAATCCTTCAAAGTTACTTTTCTGAAGTCGTTGCCGTTAGCAACCGGATACATTTCAAAAGTCATTTCCGGTTGGCCTGAAACCTGACGCATAATCAAAGTCGTATACATGCGGATGTTGTTAAATGTCATTTCAGATAAAACTTCACCTTCATAGCGATCTGAAGATCGGATGCCTGACCAAACATTTCCCCAGGCTTCAAAACCTTCGTTGCTTTTGTTGGAAACGGCTTTGGCCCAGATTTTTCCGGTCGTTGTATTAACACTGACTTGAAAGTCTTCTTTGGCAATTTGGCAAACGATATCCGCTCCTGAGAATACTTTTGGTTCAGGGCTTGAATACTGCGCCCATGCAAAAGTAGAAAAAAATGAAATGGCTAAAAATAAACGCATAGGGCCCCCTGATTTTGAAAACTCTGTTTTAACCTATTTAGGGGTATAGTTTCAATAGACCTGAAAATCTTACTTAGTTTTGAGGGGCCTGCGGCGGTCAATGTAAATTAAAGCGCACCCCATAAGAACAAAGAAGCTAAGAATCGCCACGGCAAAGAGGCCAACGGTGGCAATTCCGAACTTTTCAACGTCGACGAAGAAATAGGGATACTTCCCGATGATCTGACCGCGAATCATTAAATAACCGAAATAAGCGATCGGAACGGTCAACCAGCGAAGGCTGTCTGAATACTTCAGGGTTGAATCCCGAAATTGAAAAAACCAAAAATAAAGATACGCCAGCGGCGTAAAGGCATGCAAAAGATGGCTGGCCAACGCTTCAATTCCGACTGCTTTTGTATCTTTAAACAAGAGGCCATAAAAAATGATCCCCACAATCAGAATATACAAACACACAGCGCCGTTAACCAGCGACTTCTTAAACCACTTGCTGACTGAAAGTTCGGGATGAACACTGTAAAAATACAAAAGCACCGAAAGCGAAAGGTTAATGATAATTGTAAAGTAACTGAGGAAATGATTAAGGGCATACAACAAAGAAAACCCTTCATCCAGCTTTCTTGTGACGGAAAAGTAGAGTTGAATTGAAAAACCCAAAAATCCAATCAAAGAGCTCAGAAAAATAAATTTATTTCTCAAAATGTTCTGCATGACTTTCCCTTGCTGATGCATTTGCATTGCCAAATTTCAAGGCAGTTTGTCTGTAATCTTTCGCCATATTAGCAGCAAAAAGGATGCATCACAAAAATATTTTCGATAGAGTAAATACTTTTAGGGGGCCTCATGTCTCAGGACATAAAGTCGGAAAACAAATATGTTGCACCTACCGACGTTAAAACAGCTTTAGCTATGTTTAAAAAACCTAAAAAAGTAGTTGTGACCGCTGGTATGCCTTACGCCAACGGCCCTTTGCACCTGGGTCATTTGGCCGGTGCCCATGTTCCGGCGGATATCTTTGCTCGCTGGATGAGAATGTTGATTGGACCGCAAAATGTACTTTTTGTTAACGGCAATGATGACCATGGATCCACCAGCGAAGTTGCGGCTTTAAAAGCCGGAAAGTCCATTCGCGATTTTATTGATACGATTCACGATCAACAAAAAGAAACCTTAAAAAAGTATTCCGTACAAACAGATACATTTACCGGAACTTCCCGCCCGGAAACCTACCCACTTCATGAAAAGTATTCGCAGGATTTTTTGCGTCGGCTTTTTAAAAACGGGCTTCTTGAAAAACGCACCACTAAGCAGTGGTTTGACCCGAAGGTAAACCGCTTTTTACAAGACCGTTTTGTTCGTGGAACCTGCCCGAATTGTCAAAACACCGAAGCTTATTCTGATGAATGCGATGTTTGCGGCACACAGTTTGACCCCAGCTCGTTACAGAACCCACGAAGCCAGCTCAGCGAGGCGACTCCTGAATTAAAGGATACAGCTCACTGGTGGCTTGATATGTGGAAGGTTGCTGATCCGTTAAAATCCTGGATCGAAAGCAAGCAGAAAGCCTGGCGTTCTGCTGTGGTTCAAGAAGTTATAAATACGGTTCTTATCGGCTGCAGATTTGAAAACCAGTTTGAAGAAAAATACAAAACTATTAAAGAAACGCTTCCTAAGCATAAATCCCGGTATGTGCCCGGTAAAAAAGTCGAATGTCTTTTCGATAACAAAGCGGATTTAGTAAAAGCTCAAACCACTTTAGAAGCAGCTGGAATTCCATCTGTACAGACTGACAAATGGGGCTACCGCCCGATTACGCGTGACGTTTCCTGGGGTATACCTGTTCCTGCGGAACTTGACCCGGACATGAAGGGTAAAACCCTTTACGATTGGCCCGACTCTTTGATAGCGCCAATCGTCTTTACACAAGTGGCCTTAGCACAAGCCGGGCGTGACGTTCAAGAGTACAAGCAATTCTGGCATGACCCGGAAGCCATGATCGTTCAGTTTTTGGGGCAAGATAATGTTTTCTTCTATGTCATCATGCAAGGATCGATGTGGCTTGGCCAAAAAGAAAATCCGCAAGCTGTTCCTGCTGCAGGCGATTTACAAATGACGGAAGTTTTAAGCGTATACCATTTAATGGTTAACGGCGAAAAAATGAGTAAGTCAAAAGGCAATTTCTACACCGGTGATCAACTTCTTGAGATGGGTTATTCTCAAGACCAGGTCCGCTACTTCCTGGCGATGCTGAGTCTTCCTGTTAAAGCTTCAAATTTTGATTTTACTCACTTTGCAGAAAGAAACAAATTTCTTGCGGGTCCGTTAAATGCGGCTTTTGAAAAACCAATTTCTGCTTGTCATTCAAAATATGACGGCAAAGTTCCGGAAGGTAAATTAATCGGTAAAGCCGAAGCTGAAACTCTGAAACTGGTGCAAATGTACTTACGCTCAATGCAAAAGGGCGATTATTCAACTTTACTTGGTCAAATAGAAAACTACGCGCGCTTAATTAATTCTTTATTTTCACAGTACAAACCGCACGATGACCGCGCTCCCGAACTGGAACGCAAAGATGCTCTCTTCACCAGCTTTTACGTACTTAAAAATTTGATGATCATGCTGGCGCCATTTGTTCCTGCCACTATGGAGCAATTGCGGCTTTCATTAAATTTACCGGAAAGCGTGTTACGCGCGGAAGAGCTGGGTACCGGCATTCCTTCCGGTCATATCATTAACCCGAAGCGTGAGTACTTTCCGGCTGTGCCAGAAGAGTCCACTTAGTACCTTCCTGATTCGCTTTTCCACAGCCACTAAGGCGCGCCTCAGCCTTTGGTCCATATTTGTTTAATGAAGCTTCGCGCATGATGAATTTAAATGTTGTTGAGCTAAGCTAGTTCCAAGAAGGAACTACTCTATGAAAAACATGATGTTGATCTCTGCTCTCTCTCTTCTCACTCTGCCAGGACTGGCGCACACTTCGTTTACCGGAAATGAACTAACCCCCATTTACGCCGATTTAAGCCAACTTAAAAAAGCTGCGGTTCCGGTGCTTTTTGCGGATGAAAAATCTCAAATGGGTTACACGGTTGCCACTTCAGAAATGTTAAACAGACTTTCTGCTTCCGCCCACCACGATGGGCGTTGCGGAAATTTTGAAGCCCT
>JANWIU010000112.1 GCA_025449725.1 Pseudobdellovibrio sp. | reverse complement strand
TTAATCTCCGCCCCCCGTTCGACTACGATAACCTCGCCATTGCCAATTTCGCTGATGTAGCCGCCGGAGTTCGCTATTAATTCTTTTGGTCTAAAAGTATGTATCTTGCCGTCTTTATCTTGAATCAAAGCTTTCGGAATCTTGATCCCGGATAAAACCCCTATCAAACTATAACTACGAAGCGGCCATCGAAGCTTGGCACTGACATTATCATCGATGACATTTTCAACGACTTTTTCACCCTGCCGTCTTTTGATTTTTAAATAGAGCTCAGTCGGAATCATGAAGGGACTCTTATTTCTCAGAGCCATATTCTTTTCGATCTCTTTTAAATTTAAAGGCGGACTGTCTTTTCCACCCTTTTTATCTGCATTCGGAGTTGCCAGAGAAGGCAACGCCGGACCTGTACTAACAGGGGCTAAAAGAATCGGGGCATCTGCTGCCGGAGCTGCGGGGCCTGTCGGCGCTAAAGCCGGCGGAACATTTGCCGCAGGAGGAACTGCCGGTCCACCTGCAGGTACATTTTGTGCCGGCGGCGGTGCCGTCGGTGGCGGTGCAGGCACAGAAGACGTAACCGGAACAGGAGCCGGAGCCGGAGCCGGTGCAGCCGGAGCCGGAACCGGTGCAGCCGGAGGCGGCGGCACCTGAGCCGAAGCATATGAAACAAAAAATAAAGTCATGAAAACCTTTGTGATCATTTCACTCCCGAAAGGATTTCAATCTTCGCCTGTTTAAAACCAATAATATCACCTTTAAATGCAATTTTATCGTCGTCCACATCTTCAGAGTTCTTCTGAATATTAAAATTTCTGATCTTAATAACGTTGTCTTCTTTACCGAGATTTTCAACGAAGCTCAGGAAGTCATCGAATGTTCCTACGATGGAAACGTTAAACTTCACTTCTTCAATTAAATTTTCGGGTTTAACATCGTTGATACTGATTTTTACAGGTGGCGCATTAGGATCTTTAGTTTGATCAGTCTGTACAGACAGGCCTGTAATCTTAACTCCGGCAGCCGTGGCGGCCGAATTGATAATCGACCGCATTTGAGAGTCTTTAAGCTCGAGCGGAATTTTTGATTTAATTACATCTAGGTTACGCTTCAGCTGCAAAACGTTGCCGCGCATTTCCTCTTCTTTTTTCATCGTTTTATTGATTTCGCTTTTTCGCTGCTCTTCCGTTTGAATTTGGGCCTGAACAGCGGTAATTTGCTCTTCTATGGAAGTTCCCGGATCAAAATAAGCGAAGTAGTACCCTGCGGCTACAAATACAGCCATCAAGATAATGCGATTCATTGTTAAATCAGTGAAAGCTTTAAGTAACTTCACTTCGTGACCCCGGTTGTTTTAAGAGTGGCCTTTACCTGGAATACTGTTACTGTCGCCCCGGTATCAAAGGCGTTATCCATGGTTTTCTGCTCAAGCGGAACAAGGCTTACGATGAAGTCCGAATTCGAAAGCTTTTCCTGAAATTCAGTAATGTCATTTGCATCCGTTGATTTTCCGGAAATTTGCAATACGTTATCGGTCAGTGTTAATGTATCAACCCAAACGGTTACAGGAGTGGACTCCTTCAAATGCCGGAACAATTTATACTCGTTTAATTTGTCGGCCTGAATCTTATTAATGAAGTCCCCTTGGGCATTGAACTTCGCCAACTCATCTTCGTATCTTTTGATTTCTTCCGCCGAGCCCTGTTTGCTTTCATTGAATTTTTTCAATTCTTCAAATTGAACATCTGCCTGGCGCTTTTTTTCCATCAAAACCGGAATTGTTTGTGCTTCATATATAGAAAGAGCAACCGGACCTATTGCTAAGACCGCCAATCGCTTCGCGATGGCGATCATTATCGCTCTTCGCTCGTCCTCGTCAAATAATGCGACTCCGCCTACCTGAGCATTTCCGGCATCTTTAAATGATGATAAAAAGTTAATTTTTATCACTTATTATCCCCCACCAAACGGACTCCGAGGCCGCAGGCAATTGCACAGAAAGGAGTGATTTGCTGTAAGTACAGCGGCGTAATTTTTTTAGAACCTGATCTGATATTTTGGGCCGGATTAAAGGTTTCAAACGGGAGTTTCAAAACGTCAACAAGATGCTGAATCAATCCGACTGTTAAACTCGCTCCACCGGTATAATAAGCCTTAGTAATAAGATGACCTTGCGCCGTTGCAGTATAAAAATCAATACTGTTGCGGATTTCTTCTGTTACGTAATCAAGAGCGATATTCATAAAAGTACGAGTCTCTTCAGGTACTTCTTTTTGTTCGGCGCTTTGAGAGATCTTGAGGGTCTCCGCTTCATCGAATGTGATACCCATGTTTTTACTGATTTCATTCGTAAAGTGGAAGCCTCCGACAGGAATATCACGGGAGAAGATAACTTCACCCTGGAAGAGGACGAGAAAGTTTGTAATGTTAGAGCCGAAATTAAACAATGCTACCGGCTCAGATGTTTTACCGTAATTGAGTTCAAAAATATTAGCGAGCGCAAGACTGTTGACGTCCAAAATCCCGCACTTCAAACCCGCTTGATTGATAGAGCTGATATAATTTAAAATGTATTCGTTCTGTGCGGCGACAACCAAAACATCGAGATTTTCAGGGCTGCTTGTAAACGACAACACGTGATGTTCTAAAGTTACCTGACTGACATCGAATGGGAGGTACTGCGCAGCCTCATACTGAACTTGCTCACGCAGACGTTTTGGCTCTACACGGGGTATACTGATTTTTTTAATAATGACTGCAGTTCCTGAAAGACCAACGCAGGCTTTTTTATTTTTAAATCCATTCTCTCTGAATGCAGAACGGATTGAGTCCGCAACCAAAATAGAGTCTGTGATTTCACCGTTTGTAATGGCTTGCTGCGGAGAAGGAACAACCGCGAAATTTTCAAGTACAGCTCCACCGGAACTTACGGTAAGTTCTGCTAACTTGATGGAGCTTGAGCCGATATCGATACCGACAATCTTCTTAGGTGAAAAAAACATGAGTTGAGACTCCCAATCTTCATTATTTCGCTCAGTCTAAGGTCTGTCAAAGCTTGAGCGTCACAAGTCCAGATGGTCTAGCTCGAATTACATGTCCGGAAAAAATAGCTGAAGATACCAAATCCCAACAGACTTAAGTCCTGACAAATATAAAAACGCCGCCAAAGCTATGAATGGACCAAAAGGAATCGCCGTCCTCAAACCTTCTTTGTTATTTCGTGACATCAACAGACCCACTACCGAACCGACAACTGAAGAACAAAGAATTACAAAAGGCACCGATTTCCATCCTAAGATACTTCCGATGAACGCCAGAAGTTTAATGTCTCCTCCGCCCAGCCCTTCACGTCCGGTAAAAACGAAGTAAATGTAGGCCACTAACCATAAACTTCCGCCACCGAACAAAACTCCCAAAAAGGCGTCCAAAAATTCCCGCTCGGGATTTAGTGCGGCACCGATAAGCCCAACAATCATCCCTCCGACCGTGATTTCATCAGGCAAAATCATTTCAGCCCAGTCGATAAAACTTCCGACCATTAAGCCGTAAGTTAAAATCAGCATTTCGATCGTCGTCCACGTTAAACCGTAAAGTGCGACAACCCAGACGAATAAAATTCCGGTGAAAAGCTCAACGATAGGATACTGAATCGAAAACTTGCCGCCGCAGTTTGAGCAACGGCCTTTCAGTAAAAAGTAGGAAAGGATGGGAATGTTGTCATACCACGGAATATCTTCACCGCAGCTGCCGCAAAAACTGCGTCCGGCTAAAACAGATTCTTCTCTTGCCCAGCGGTAAATCAGCACGTTTGCAAAACTTCCGAAAGAAATTCCGAAAAGAAAAGTGAAAACTAAGATTACGATTTCCGCGTCAAACAATTTCTTTCCTTCTGAATACGAGAGATCCGATCAGTAACCAAACAATGGCCCATGCTAAATTGTGAAGGGTCACCCATCCCACCTCATTCCATTGAGGAATGTTTTGAGTGTAGTAGAAAGACTTCCAGTTATAATTATAAAATTCAGGCAAGAGCTTTTTAAATAAATGAACTGCGTCGGCAACAATGTCCATTTCCAGTTTCTTAACAAAAAATTCAACATCAACAATGGAGTAGCATAAAATCCAATAACAAACCGACGCCACTAACGCCATGATGGGCCGAACCATGACACCAAAAGCAATCGCCACAGCCGTCACTACGCAAGATTTTTGAAACGAACAAAGTGCAGAAATAAAAACGCCGGTGTAAGGAACGTCTGCCGGAGCCGTTAAAAGCAAAGAGGTGACAAAGCCAGCGGTAAATAACAAAGAAAGAATAACAATCGCTCCCCATGACCCAAGCACCACATGAGCTCTTGGAATTGGACGAGCCAAAAGTAAAAACATAGTTTTGCGGTCGACTTCCCTTTGAATCGTATGCGAACCGATCAAACCGGCGATCATCATCAGACCCATCTCCAATGCCCCGAGACCGAAATCGTAAAGAAGTCTTTCCTGAACGGAGAATGTGAGCGAGCTAAGAAGATGGCTGAAGGCCATAAAAAGAACACCAAGCGCAAGAATAACGTGAAAAAATTTAAGCCTGATCCACTCACTGGCAGTTAATTTCGCCAAACTGTAAATAGTTCTCAAATTTTTCATGACTGTAATCTGTCCCAGTCCAACTTGAAGTGGGTATAGGCCTCTTCAAGGGTTGCGTAGTTTACTTTAAAGTCTTTAACGTTTCCGGAATGTTCAATTTTTCCGGAATGAATAATAAGTAAGTCATCGCAGAGCTCTTCCACATCTTCAAGAAGGTGACTGCTCATGAGCACGGTCATGTTTTTCTTTTTCAGCTCGCGAAGAATCTGTTTGACCAGAATTCTACCATCAGGATCCAAGCCAGACATCGGTTCGTCCAGAATCAAAAAATCCGGTTCGCAAATAAGAGCCTGCGCAATGCCGATCCTTTGCAACATTCCCTTTGAATAAGCTTTTAATTTACGGTCCTTCGCGTGAGTTAACTTAACTTCTTCCAGAATTGATTTGGCTTTTTCTTCAAATTTGGACCGCGGCATGTTTCCTAAGTCCCAGTGAAGTTTCAAGAACTCAATTCCGGTTAAAAATTCCTGGAAAAATGGTCTCTCCGGTAAGTAACCGATTCGCGCACGCTGTTCGAGAGACAAGTCTTTACCAAAGAGTTTAATCTCGCCACTGTCAGGAAAAATAAATTCCAGCAAACATTTAATCGTTGTGGACTTACCTGCCCCATTAGGTCCAATGAATCCGACGAAGCGGCCCTGTTCAATTGTGAAACTGACATCTTTTAGAATATGCGTAGGTTTTTTGTAAAAATCTGTTCTGAATTTTTTATTCAGGCCTTTGACTTCCAAAATACTCATAATTTAATCACCGATTGAAAGGTTTTTACAACTTCTCTAACAGGATCATATTGCCGTGAAGTTGCGGGCATGAGATCAGATGTTCCTAAGATTTCTGTCAGGTTGGCAGTGTTTTCGCTCTGAACTTCAATCAATGTGTACATTATTTCGTGGGTTAACTTTGTATTCGCTTCGTAGAAATCATTCCGCACCACAATCGGATCATTTGGGATCGGATCACTGATCCACACCGGGCGAATCGCGAAATTTTTATTTTTAGCAAAGCGGTTCCATGCACCGGATTTTGCTTTATCGTCATCAGAAAACACCGCAACAGCATCTACCTTTTTGTTTTCTAACAGGTCAATGGAAGCAGCGTGGTTTCCTGTAAATACAACGCTTTTGAAAGTTTGATCCGTAAAATTATTTTTTCTAAGGTAAATTTGGGGATACAAATAGCCCGAAGTGGATTTTTCATCGACGAAGGCGATAGATTTATTCTTTAGATCTGCAAATTTTTTAATTTTACTGCTTTTAGAAACAACTATAGCTGAATAATAAAATGGGCTGTTACTCCAGGTCTTTTTCAAGAGAACCTTTAAATTTACTTCTTTTTCTGCAGAAACATATGTCATAGATGACAGAACCGCCAGATCAACCTTTTTATTTTTTAAAGCTTCGATCATCGCTGTATAGTTCTTGGAAATATAAATTTCAACCGGGCGCCCGATTTTTTGCTGAAGTTTTTCAGCCAGCACAAAGGCCTCTTTTTCAATGACTTTTGGGCTCCCGCCGGGAAGTAAACCAATGGTAATAGCCTCAGTACCGGCATAACAAAATACAGGTATGAAAAAAACCAGTGTTAATAACTTACTAAACATGAATTTATCGTAAAGCAGATACTTCGATACGTCCAGTCTTAGATTTTTCGAGAGCCATTACAAAAGCTTCGGCCGCATCACTTTCCGTCAGGCAGGGAATACTGTAATCCGTGCACGCGCGACGGATATCAAAGCTGGCTTCCAGAGATTGCCGACCTGAAGTCGTATTGATAACAAAACTAATCTGTCCAGAACGGATCCGATCCACACAGTGCGGCCGGCCTTCATGAACTTTATTGAGTTGCTGGCAGTCGATATTAACGCGATTTAAGTATTCAGCCGTACCTTTTGTCGCTGAAAATTTATAGCCTAATTTTTTCAGATTATTTAGCAGCGGAAGCATAGGTTCCTTATCTTTATCACGTAAAGACAAAAACACTTCCCCGCTGGCAGGCAAATTCAAATAACTGGAAGCAAATGCTTTCACCAATGCCTCCGGGTAACTGTCGGAACGCCCCATTGTTTCACCGGTCGATTTCATTTCAGGACCCAAAATCGAATCGCTGTCGGCGAATTTCTTAAATGGAAACACGACACCTTTTACACATATCATCTTTAAAGAACGCCAATTGTAAGCTTCTTTTTCCTGTTGAGTTATTTCCAAGCCCATTTGAGCCTTAATTCCAAGATCCACCAGTGGGATTTGGGTGGCTTTCGCCAGAAAAGGAACTGAGCGCGAACTTCTAGGATTTGCTTCAAGTACAAAAATTTCGTCATTTTTAATTGCGAGCTGTAAATTCAAATGACCTAAAATTTTCATTCTGTCCGCTAATGCGCAACTGAGCTTTTCAATTTTCTCTTGTGTTTCCGGCTTGAGCCTTTGCGGCGGCACGACTCCCATACTGTCGCCCGAATGAACCCCTGCAGCTTCAATATGTTCGACAATTCCGCCTACCATTATCCAGTTTTTTCCCCGAATAAGGTCCACGTCGACTTCGAGAGCACCGGACAAAAATTGATCCATGAGGCATGGGTTCGCTTCGCCGATAAAATCCATATGGCGCATAAAGTAGGACTGTAATTCCTGCTTATTTTCGATGACTTCCATACGTCGTCCGCCAATAACGTAGCTCGGTCTGCAAATCATTGGATAGCCGACAGAACTTTCATGCTTAAGGGCTTCGGTCATTGAACCCGCCATCGCAGACTGGGGAATCTTCAAATTTAACTCACGGCAAATTTGCGAAAATAGTTTTCTATCCTCAGCCTGATCCAATGTTTCCATTGTGGAGCCTAAAAGTTTGAAGCCGTTCTTTTCAAGATCTGAAGCCAGATTAATCGGCGTCTGGCCGCCCAATTGGGCGATAAATCCTTCGGTTTTAATACAAGTAAATACCTCGGTTAAGGATTCCACCGTTAAAGGTTCGAAAAATAAATAATCGGAAGTGTCATAATCGGTCGAAACAGTTTCCGGATTTGAGTTCAGCATCGCCACCGCGTAACCGAGCTTTTGCAAGGCCTTTACACCGCGCACGCAACTGTAATCAAACTCAATCCCCTGCCCGATTCGGTTAGGGCCGCTACCAATGACTGCCACAACCGGTTTTGTAGGCGGAGAAGAAAAAGGAATTTTACTCCAGTATGTTGAATAAAAATACGGAGTTGACGAGGCAAATTCACCTGCGCAAGTATCGACCTGCAAATAAGAAGGATGAATTTTATATTCACGGCGGATTTTCGAAATTTCAGAAGCAGATTTACCTTTTAGCTTCGCAATGCGGGCATCTGTGAAACCCTTACGTTTCGCTTTTAATATTACGTTTTCATCCAGATCAGAAGATTTGATAACTGTTTCGAAATCGACAATCGACTGTAACTGCTCTAAAAACCATGGATGAATTTTTGTAAGGTCATTGATTTGTTCAATGCTGATGCCGTGTCTTAAAGCCTGAAAGATATGCCAAATTCTTTGAGAATTCGGATAGGAAATCTTTTGCAGATTAAAATGAATATCCGGAACGCCTTCTTGACTGACTTCAAGCGAAGCTAACGCCTTCATCATGGATTCTTGAAAAGTGCGGCCAATGGCCATCACTTCGCCAACGCTCTTCATTTGTGTCGTCAGTAAATCTTTAGATCCCTGAATTTTTTCGAAAGCAAATTTAGGGATTTTTGTTACTACATAATCTAATGCAGGCTCATAACATGTCGGTGTAACTTTCGTGATATCGTTTTTCAGCTCATCCAGTTGGTAGCCAACTGCAAGCAAAGCTGCGATTTTTGCGATAGGAAACCCCGTTGCTTTACTTGCAAGTGCAGAAGAGCGAGAAACACGCGGATTCATTTCAATTACCACGCGTTCGCCGGTCAACGGATGAACAGCAAACTGCACGTTGGCGCCGCCGGTTTGTACACCAACGCGATTGATGATCCGGCAAGCTTCGTCTCTCATCGCCTGATATTCGCTGTCAGTTAAAGTCTGTTGAGGCGCGACGGTAATGCTGTCGCCGGTGTGAACACCACAAGGATCAAAATTTTCGATCGAACAGACAACCACAAAAGTTCCGGAAGAATCGCGCATCACTTCAAGCTCAAATTCCTTCCATCCCAGAATGCTGGCTTCTACTAAAACTTCCGAAGTGGGGCTTTCATGCAGCGCCTGAGCCAACATGTTGGTGTATTCTAGCGGTGTGTAAGCGATTCCACCACCACCACCGCCGAGAGTGTAATTAGGCCGTAATATCAGTGGATAACCTAGGCGTTCCGCCGCCACTAAACCCTGATCATAGCTTCTAACCATTTCACTTTGCGGGTAACGGGCGCCTAATTCATCGAGTATTGAACGGAATTTTTCGCGGTCTTCAGCAGCTTCAATTACCGAAGGTGTCGCACCAAGCATGCGAACATTGTTTTCTTTTAAAACTCCCCGGCGCTCTAACTCAAGGGCTAGGTTCAATGCCGTTTGCCCTCCCAGGGTAGGAATCACTGCTTCCGGTTTTTCAACTTCGATAATTTTTTTAAGATAATCAAACTTCAATGGTTCGATATAGGTGCGCGTGGCAATTTCCGGATCCGTCATGATGGTGGCCGG
>JANWIU010000111.1 GCA_025449725.1 Pseudobdellovibrio sp. | reverse complement strand
TTAAAGGGGTTGTATCCCCAGCGAAATTCTAAAACAATCGCTTGCTGGGTTGTTTCGTTACTGAAGGGCTGTGGCCCGAGACCATAATTTGTTTTTCCTGCTGCAACCATTACTTCGCGGCTGAAATTTTTCTCATTTAATATTCGCGCGCCTGCGCCGACCATCTCTGGCCTAACATTCGCAGAAAATGGTGCATCACCCGAATAGAGATTCCAGCTCTTCTGTGTGAGCATGGACTCTCGAATGGATTTAAAATCAAGATTGTAAATCAAAGATACGTTTTTATCTGCCGACAGCTCGAGCGTGTGTGGTTCGCTGACCCATTTAGCTGTGTCAGTTATAGGAATGACGGCAGGGTCTTTTAATTCAATATCCTGTCCGTCATAGCGTACTTTTTTTGTGAGTTCGTTAAATCGAATAACAAGTGAGTTATCTTTGTAGATCATTTCTTTAACCGACGGGTAAGCGACCGTAAGAATGTCTTTGGTGTCGCCTTTGTCGGTTTGCCATTGTAAAGCCATTTGATCGCCTTCTACGACTTCGTAAAAAGTCTTAAGGCCGCTGACCTCGCTAATTTTAGCCGAAGTGCCGTTTATCAAAATTTCACTGTAGGATTCCGGGCTTTGTGTCACCTCTTGGCCGTTTACGCTGAGAGAGGCCGGGTTCAAAGTACCTGAAACAACGGTTTTCTTTTTTTGAGCAGCCCAGGAAAGATCAACAGTTTTAGAAAGAGCAGGAATAGTAAAAAACAAGACCGCCGCAATTAGCGACGGTAAATTTGATTCAAAAAAAAGGAGCTTCTTAGGCCGACTTCTTTTTTCCAAGTTCGTATTTTTTTATTTTGTACTGGAACGTTCCGCGGTTAAGGCCAAGCAACTCTGCTGCCTGTACCTGATTCTGATTCGTCATTTCGAAAGCTCTGTGTACGATTTCTGATTCAATATGTTCTAAATAATTTTCTAAATGCTGGCCCGGCGTCCACACAGGCGGTTCAAAAGCATTCGCATCTTTTTCACCGGTAGTTTTGGAAGTTGAAGCCACATGAAGTCCTGCTGTTCCTACAATTTCATGCGGAAGTTGCGGCAAATCGACGCGGCCTGTGTTCGGAGTCAAAACGATAAGTCTTTCTAAAACATTTTTCAATTCACGCACATTGCCCGGATAGTGATAGCTTTCTAAAGCGGTTTTAGCAGCCGGAGTCAGCGAAGATTTGATAGCCAGCTCTTCGGTAATTTTGTTCCAGTAGTAATTAATCAAAACCGGAATGTCTTCCGATCTTTCATGAAGAGAGGTCATCGAATATTGTAAAACATTAAGTCGGAAGTAAAGATCTTCACGGAAAAGGCCTTTTTCAACCCACTCTTTTAAATTACGGTGAGTCGCCGCCACTACGCGGGCCTGGCTTTTTATATTGCGGGTTCCGCCTACACGGCAGAATTCTTTTTCTTGTAATACACGAAGCAATTTTGCCTGAAGTGGTAAAGATAATTCACCGATTTCATCTAAAAAGATTGTTCCGCCGGCCGCCAGTTCGAATTTTCCGGGTTTAGCCGAAGTGGCTCCGGTAAATGCGCCTTTTTCATGGCCAAACAATTCCGATTCAATTAAATTTTCGCCTAAACTTGCACAGTTAACAGCTACAAAAGCATTGTCCTTATTATTGGCGGCTTCGTGAATAGATTTGGCAACAACTTCTTTTCCGGTTCCGCTTGGTCCAAGAATTAGAACAGGGGATTGAACGGTTGCGACCTTTTCAATAAATTTTTTAGTTTCAACAATAAAATTCGAAGCCCCGATCAGCTGAGTTTTTTTAGTCTCTTGTGCGATCAAACTTTTTTGGGCGTGCCAGGCACGTAATTGGATAATCCGTTCCAGTCTGTGCAGCAATTCCGTGAATTCTACGGGCTTAGCAATGTAATCATCGGCACCGGCCTGAATAGCGGCAACAGCTCCGTCAATACTGCCTTGCGCGGTCATTAATATAAACGACGTCAACGGTGAAACTACGCGAATCTGAGTTAATAATCCAAGCCCGTCTAACTTCGGCATTTTAAGATCGCTTAGGACGATCTCAAAAGATTTTTCATTAATTAAGCTTAAAGCTTTTTCACCGTCTTCTGCGGTTTCAACTTCATAAGTATCCTGAAGTAATTCTTTAAGGCTGTTTCGTAACCCGTTTTCGTCGTCTACTATTAAAATTCTCATGCGGAATTTATCGGAAATCTGAAGAATAGAATTAAGCTTTTAGATATTTGCTGGACCAAACAACTACAAATCTATACCGGACCTGGACTAACTGACAGTCGTGACTATTCCAAAATGGATTAAATACTTTTTTGTCAATTAACAGAGATTTTTCACCGATAAATAGGCATGAGATTTTTCATCGTGATGACAGCAACTTTGATCGGCTTAGCGTCTTGTACTAAGCAAACGCCTGTGCCTGAAACAGATTCGCAAAAGGTTTCTGCGCCGGCCCCTCTGCCGCAGGCTTTGCCGGCAATGCCTCCTTCAGAATCAAAAAGTGAATCAGAATCTCAGGTTCCCACCGGAGAAACAGTTAAAGAAAAGGCTGTGACAGTAGAAATCAAAAAGCCCGCAGTCACAGACTGGCTTGCCAAACTGGATTCGATTCAAAACCGGGTAGAGTTTCGACAGCGAAACGAATCGATCTGGAAGCCTCCTGAATTAGGAATGTTCTTTGTTAGATTCGACGCTCTTCAAACGCAGAATCAATCGTCTGCAAAGATAGTTTACCAAAGCGGATCGAACCTTGATGTCGGAAACAATACACTGCTGATTTTTGATCACGACCCCGGAAAAAAGAAAAAGCACGAAGACCGGGTCATTGTTAAGAACGGGGAATTGATCGGTACTACTAAAACCGAATTGTGGGTTTTCACAAATGCCGGACTTGTGCAGATTAAGCCTGAAGCTAAATCAAAAGTGGCTAAAGCGAAAATTTCTGTTCAGGATGATCAGAAAATCAAAGTGAAAGTAGATACCGGAACTGCTGATGTCGTTTTTAAAGGAAAAGATGACTTCGAAAAAATCCATGTCGCGCCTAAGTCTGATGTTGAAATCACTTCATCGGTAAAATTAATCGATACCAACAACACCGTTGCGACTGCCAAGATCGAAGCCATTACAGCTGCAGTTGAAAAACCCATGAAATTTGTGAAGGCTGAACTAAGTGTGGAACAACCGGTAGACGGAGCCGTCACAACTGACACTGAAATAGAAGCCAAAGGCCGGCTTTCTGCAGCAGGTGGCAAGTTACTGATCAACGGGGAGCTGACAGAGCTTAAAGATGATTTCAGTTTTATTAAAAAGATCAAATTACAACCGGGGTCAAACCTAATTGTTTTTCAGGTCGTGCGCAGTGATGCCAGTGTTCAGTTCATGAGAAAAACCATCAGGCTTCAGGCAGGTCAATGACGGTTAGGGTTAGAATCACCGCAGCTTTAGTTGTTTTATCAGTACTTGGGGTAACCGGAGCTACCGCTCTTGTTTTACAAAGAGCAATTGAAGACAAAAGAAGTTATGCGACTGAACTGAATTCCGTATTTGCTCCTCAGATCAGAGCCGAAACAGATGCTAAATTTAAAGGTTTAATTTTAAGACTAAATGAACTTGGATCTGTGCTGAGTTCCGGAAGCCAAAAGGCTATCACCGAAAAACTGGGAGAATTACGTAAGATTCCCGGTGTTGATTCAGTGTTTTTTAATAACTCTACGAAGCATTTTGTTTTTGCGCAATTGAATGAAGACAGTCCTGTTAACGAAGCTGCCAAAAAAGTAATTGAAAAGATAGATGTCAACTTCCTGCCTGAATTTCATAAAGACCAGCTGTCAAATTTGGAATCAGGAATATTTTTACATAAAACTGAAAGCGGGCCACTAATCGGGGTGGTGCTTTCACCCGGTTTTATGACATCTGCATTTGAATTAGCACGTGGCAAAGATTCTTTTATTGTTAAATCGGAAGGGCAAGTGCTTTTTGAATCTGCTGTTCCTGCAACAGTTGCAAAATTTGACATGCCGGATTTAAGCCAAACCGGCGCTGACATTATTTCTACCGAAATGAAGTGGCCTAACGGTAAAACAGTTTCAGTCTATTTTTCAAAATTAACCTCAGTTAACAATGTTTACGTTCTCATTATGTCGCAAAAGATTACGTGGCTTGATCTCGCCGGTCCTATTTTGAATTCATCGCTTTCACTTGTAGTTGTTTTAGTTCTGTTCTCAATCGTGTTGGCTTTTTCAATTTCGGGCTCCATAGCAAGACCCATAGAACGAATTGCCGAAGAAGCCGCTAAAGTCGGTTTAGGCGAATGGAACCCGATCACTGTCGATTCGGCGGCCGGCGAAGTTGCCGGACTGGCCGTTGCTTTCAACAGCATGATCGGAAATTTAAAAAAACGTGAAGAAGAACTAAAAATTGCGAATAATAAACTGGTTCAATCAGAAAGCCTTGCGGCCGTGGGCCGCATTGGTGCCGGTATCGCTCATGAAGTTAAGAACCCATTGGCGTCTATTCTAAGTTACGGTCAACTAATGGACATCAATATAAAGAATTTCGAAAAGTCAGTACCAACGGAGTCCGTTGATAAACTTGAAAAACTGAAAAATTATACGAAGATGATTTTGGACGATACTCGTCGTGCCAGTAAGATTATTTCTGATCTTTTAACTTTCGCCCGTCAAAAAGACGTTCAGCGTTCTAAAGTAAATTTTAAAAAATATATTTTGGAAGTTGAAAATAAGCTAAAAGCATTTTGCGAAACTGCAGGAGTACAATATTCCGGTGACTGTTCCGCCCTGAATGAAAGCGCTGAAGCAGAAATTGATCCTGATCAGATATATCAGGTTCTTTTCAACCTGGTTCAGAATGCAGTCCATGCACTTAAAGATGTCCCGGCAAAACAACTTTCACTATTTGCTGCCAGCAAGGACTCTAAAATCACAGTTTCGGTTATAGACAACGGTAATGGAATTCCTGAAGAAAATTTATCACGTATCTTTGAACCATTCTTTTCTACTAAAGGTATAGGAGAAGGCTCGGGCTTGGGGCTTGCAATATGTTACGGAATAGTTCAAAAGCATTCCGGGCAAATCACAGTTCAGTCCGAATTAAAAAAGGGAACCCGGTTTGATTTGACGCTCCCACTGGTGGAGAAGTGAAATCGCTTATCGAACGATGGCCCATCTATAACATGGGCAATGACCAGC
>JANWIU010000110.1 GCA_025449725.1 Pseudobdellovibrio sp. | reverse complement strand
CGTAAAAACGGCAGATCAAAACTGTACCCAATTGCGTATTCAATGTCGGGGCGAAAGCTGTCTAAGAGTTCAATGCGCGCCTTCCATGAAAAATTTTTATCTAACTGAGTTACCGGGTCTGTATTGATGAGATTCAAAATAGTGAAGCGGTACAAAGTTAATTTTTTAATTTCGTCGAAGTAACGAAGGTCAATCACACCGGCGTTATTCAGGCTCATTGGCACCATTCCCACATCACGCTGTTCAAGGTCGTGAAAAGACATGCGGATTTTCAGCATTGTATAACCCGTACCATCTAAGCTTCCTCCGCCGAAGTAAACCGCGGAAGAGTCATGACTGGTTTCAGGGTAAAGTGGGTTGCTATTTTCGATCTCAGTTGTTACGGGGCCTAAATCTGCACGCAAACCGGAAAGCGCATACTTTTTGTCTTCAGTCACTTCACCAGTGCGGTAGTTCACGATGGCGAAGTACTTCATACCGGTTTCATAAACTTCTGCTTTTTCTTTTTTATCCAGTTCGAAGTCGTCCGGGATTTTTAATTTATCTACAGCTACGTCTAAGGCCTTTTTTTGAAGTGTATCCAGGCGGGAGTAACCGGCCACATAATCGGAATTCAGTGATTTTTTAAATCTTCTCTCTGCAATTAAGTTAGAGTGACGGTCAATAATCTTGATGGTATCAGCCGGAATCGCCCAGGCCGTTAATTTTTCTGATAACTGCAGTTGAGGTCTGATAATATCAAGTAAGTAAAGAATTTCATAAGAGCAGTTATCAGTTAAAAAATAATAAGGCGCAGTCGTACGATCCAGTTCGTTTAAGTGATCAATCATTTCGTCAACTTCGTCAGCAGTCAGGTTTAGATGATACTCTGTTAAATCACGACCTTCTAAATTAATATATTCACGGATCTTCTGATGGTAAGGCAACATCGTAAAGACTCCACGGTATCCACCGAACAGCCCGCGAACTGCATAGAAGACTCCGTCTTCCGGGTTGGCATCGGCCGCGTAATTCACGCCGTAATCAATAAGATCTTTGTTTTTTGCATTAGCTGGATTAATTAACTTTAAAAACGTATGACCGAAGCTAGATGCCGGGTTACTGATATCTGCCGATGCAAAGATCACCGCAACAGAAGTCGCACTTAACTGTTTCTTCCAAAGAATACGCTCTTCGCACGGAAGGATGTCTTCTTGTGCGACTTGCAATTCTTTAAGCAGCCAGCGTCTACGGGCCAAAAACTGGCATTGCGGGTGCCGCGTAAATTGTTTTGTTTGTTCAGGCGAATCAGAAAAAAGAATTTGAATTGTCGTTAGCAGTTCGGATTCGGGAGAATTGAATCCATTTTCATTTAAATAGAAAGGACCGCGAAAAGAAGATTTATAACCGGTTAGTTTCTTCTGATAATGGCCGAGCTTTATCCACTTAGGATTTTCCCAAAGGCGGGACTCCTTGGCTTTTTGAATATAATTTTCGGTTCTAGAAAAAGAAAAGCCCCAGAGATCCGGGGCTTTACCAATAATAATTACGAAAATTACTAATTTAAGAAATTTATTACGAACCGCAAGCATCAGCTACAGATGATGCTTTCAAGTTAGAAACAAAGTCAACTGCAGTAGTGTTAGCAGCAGGAACGATTGTTTTGAAAGAAGCCTGAGCTTTTGCAGCAAATGCAGAAACTTGAGTCTCAGTAGTGCAACCATTCAAAGCAGCCAAAGTGTTAACTTTTTCGCCGTGACCTTGAGCGATCTCGCGAGTTAAAGCTTCTTGGTTAACTTCAACAAAGTATTCGATTTGTTTTTCGTTTTTTACCAAGCCAGCAGCAGTACAACCTGAAGTACCTGAAGAGATACCGAAAGTTTGGTTACCAGAAAGACCATTCAAGAAAGTCGCGCCCAGCTGAGCTAATTTAGTATTTGATTTGATAACCTGGCCGCCTAAACCGCAACCAGCGTCATTAGCAAAAGCAAATGAACCAAATAATAATGTGAATAATACTGTTTTTAACATGTTGAACTCCTTCGTTCGTGGTTAATGTCTCTGCTCGAGCAGAAAGCTTTCACACATTCTGAAGTTATTTGTTTATGAGTTCAATAAGAGCCGCATCTGACCAAGGGCTAGATTTGGTTGAGTTATCTGAAGAATGCTCAATTTAGTGACTATTTGTACACAATGACATCAGCTGTGTCGAAACGGATTTTTTTTGCGGTCGCATATTTGTCTTCAGGGGATCTGTAACCACATGCGATAGCCGCAACCGTTTTGTATCCTGAATTTTCTAACCCGAGTACTCGGTCAAATTCAGGAGCATTGATTCCTTCCATAGGAAGTGTGTCGATCTCCATTAAAGAAGCGGTAGTTAAAAATGATCCCATGGCGATATAGCATTGTCTCTGCGCCCAAAATTCAATTGTAGCAGAGCGCGGACCAACAATAAGGTCACGCATCGCTACGTCTTTCATTTTTGCAAGGGTACTGATTTCAAGATTTCTGATTTTTGCGGTCTGGGCAACATGGCGGTCAATGTGCTGTTCGTCCAATTTCACTTTGTAAGTTAGAACAACGAAGTGAGAGGCGTCGATAACAGGGGTTTGCTTCCATGAAGCTTCGAATAATTGATTTCGAAGCTCTTTATTTTGTACAACGATAAACTTCCAAGGTTGCAAATTGTATGAAGACGGAGCCAGGTGAAGAGTTTCAACCAGAATATTCCAGTCGGCTTCGCGGATAACTTTATTCGTGTCAAATTTTTTACAGGCGTAGCGCCAGTTCATTTGTTGAAATAGAATTTCGTTATCCACTTTTGCCATAACAACTACTTCACATTAAATGCAGAGCTTACAAAGTTAGACTTTGTAAAAGAATTCGCGTTACCGCCGTTGTAGCTGGCTACGCGCCAGTAATAGCGTTGCCCTGCTTCAGCTGTAAAATTGTAAGTTGTTTCTTTGATGAATTTTTCATTCACAACAAGCCATTTAAAGTTTGGATCAGTTGCTACTTGTACATGGTAGTTTGTTGCGCCTTTAACTTCATTCCACTCAAGCTTCACAGGGCCAGCGCCAACATTTCCTAAAAAAGAAGGTGATTTAATTTCTACAACTGAAGGGCGTTGTTTCATTTCAGGAACCGGCATCTTAGTCGGAAACAGCGAATTCATTTTAGCGTTTAGATCGCCGTGGCCGCCACCGTGCTCAGCCGGAGCATTTACATGAGTAACTTCCGCTTTTTGATCTACGGCACTTTTATGTCCAGGTTCTACTTCCGCAAGAGTTTTGGTTGTTAAGGCAATTGTGGCGATAAACGCAGCTACAGCTACTAAAATTTTCATGAACGAGCTCCTTTAAAGTTCAGTATTTTCCGGTTAAATGGTTTTAAAACTGTAGAGACGTTTAGGCAAGAATCTTTCAGTTCCTCAGCTAATCAGCTTGCTGCCAATTGCAGCATATGTTACAAAATCCGCCGGGGTCTCACAGATGATCGCCGCCGAAGTTGTCCGAAAGGGTAACCAAGGGGGAGGAAAGTCCGAGCTTCACAGGACAGCACTTGGGGTAACGCCCCTCCGCCGCAAGGTGAGGAACAGTGGAACAGAAAGAATGTCCAGGGCTATGAGCCTTCAACCGGGAACGGGAAGTTGAAGGGGAGCCGCTGGAGTGAAAACAGCCAAACTCAGTGTGAAGCAAGATCAAATAGGGAAGCACGAAGTATCGCAAGATACTTCAATGAGTGGTCCGCTCAAAGCTTTCGGGTAAGGTCGCTTGAGCGTTTGAGTAATCAAACGCCTAGAGGAATGCTCATCGAATCGCAAAAGAGATCGTGGTAATCGTGCGAGGAACAGAACTCGGCTTATCGTGAGACCCCGCCACCTTTTTTTTCGCAAGCGCGAAAAAACTACTGGATTCTGAATACCGTTAACGGAATTCAGAATACCGAACTGGATACAGAATTACCTGGAACCGAAAGTCCAAGTCACAAAAGAATTATCAGCCTGCTTAATGAAAAACTTCAAAAAATTATTCGGATCAGAATCAGACTTAGTCTGATTGGCGTAAGAGATCCTGGTTTCACTTCCCAGCCTTTTTATATTTTCGTTAATGGAAACGCAATGAGGGTTGGAACTATCAAAAACACTATTATGAGTGCCAACCAATTTTATGAAAACGCCGTCTGTTTTTGCTCTGACATTTAAAATGTAAAACACGTAATTCAAGTGACATTCTTTTTGGGTGACCGTAAGCGTTTTTAAATCTTTTTCTAAAGCCACGTTTAATTCAATGGGGCTTAATTCAGAATCTTCTGATCTGCTTTCTTTCATTTTCCCTTTTAGGTCGTTAAAAGCCATCTCTGTCAGGTTAATATCTCCGCCGGATTTGATAAAGTATGTATGGCCGTAAGAGCTCCTGATAATGTCAAAATCCGGGCTGTCTTCATTGAAAGTCGTGGCGGTGTACTGATAGCCAAATCCTTTTGCCGACATTTGTTCTTTGCTTTTGATGTTAAAAAAGAATCCCGCAAACAAGACGGACATCCCATCGTAAGAAATGGCGTAATTATCAAAAGTATTTTGATCAAAAGCCGCAAATTGAAAGTAGTGGCACAATTCTGACGGTTCACTTCCCGGCCGGGTGCTATCTGTTGCTTCGCTTTCTAATACACTGGTATTTGTCAGCGTCATCTTAACCAGAGTTAATAAAGGCGTAGCCGCATCAACTCCGGCAGATTTGTGAAAACTGATTTTCCCTGAGAAATCCAGCAGGCAACGGGCTTCGTCTCGTTCAACGATCGTCTTTATACCGCCCGGAGAATATTTTTGAACAATAGCATCGAACTTTAGTTTGTAAGTTCCATCGCTTGAAATTGTTAAATTGTTTCGGCGTGAACGGTATTCATGAATGGAAGCAACTTTTGCAAGAACATCTGCCGTAATATCAGAATCGCGGCTTTCCACTTTTGGCGGAGTCTGCTTTTCCTGGCAAGACGAAAAAATAATGATCGATAAAAGTAAAGTAACAATAAACTTCATTACATCCCCTCAGATCTAACCTAAGAAATGTGAATGAGGCACGCCAAGAAGTCAAATTTCAGCATGAAAGTCGGATGGCATTAAGCCCTCAACTGACTCTAAATCTGGTCAGTTAGGTTTATCTATGTAAAAAATTCAGCCAAGTAAAGCCAGATGTTTTTTGATCTCTCTGATTTGTTTTAGATGAAGGCCGTGGTGCATGCCCAACAGCCAAAACCATTGCTGGGCTCTGAACGGGCCGAACCACGGGTGATTCAATGTCACCTGCGAGTTTCTATCGCCAACCTGCAAAAGAAATTTTTTGAAATCATCAGTTATAAGAAGTTTAAATTCTTCAACAGCTTCTGTCACTGGCATGCTGCCCAGAGGTTTTACTTTTGCAATATCAACTTTTACAGGTGGTACGCGCCCGTTACTGAGCTCCGTTACGCCTCTGTAAACAGCTTCGCTGACGATCACCAGATGCTCCAGCACCATGGCGATAGACCAAAAGCGCGAACTGTCTTCAAGGCCCAGTTGCGGGGGCACTAAAATTTTTGTCGCCAATTGTTTTTCAGAGAGATTTTCGATTTCTTTTAGAATGCGGCCATTCACTTTGTGAAACGTTTGTTCAGAAGCATTCCAGTCAGCTTTTCCTGCTACGAATGGGCCCACATAATAGCGAAGCATAACATTGTGATACCAAGGAAGCCCTGCCCCGGGAGCAGCCAGCTTCGGCGGTGTTTGATGGTTATCTTGATGACCTAGACTTGAGTTTGTATTCAACATATATTACGATCGTAATATATTATTTAAGATTATTCAATTGGAATGGAGATTAAGAAAATGAAACCCGAAAAATTTGAAACTAACCTAAAGATTCCAATTAGTTACATTCATCTCAACTCTGGCAAGAATAAGCCGTTGGTGATTCTTTTTCATGGTTTTGCAGACAGTGCGAAGTCTTTTTTAAAAAGAGCATTTGCCGAAATCCCGACGGACGTCGAGATACTGGCGGTGAACGGGCCATTCCCACTCCCGCAAAAAAAAGACGGTCATTGGAAGCATGCCTATGCCTGGTACTTCGTGGATTTACACACGAAGGAAGTTTACATTCATCCGGAAGTGGCGGTAGGTGTTGTCAGTGATTTGTTAAATCATTTGGGCCTGCAAGAACGCGAAAAAATTCTGATCGGGTTTTCGCAGGGCGGTTTTTTTGTGCCGTTTCTATTGCACAAGCTTACAAAGGTAAAACAAATTCTAACGATTGGCTGCGGTTACAGGCCCGGCGATTATCCTGAAGGAAAAGTTTTTAAATTAGAGGCTCTGCATGGCGAAAAAGACGAAATCGTTACGTTCGATTATGCTAAAGAAGGCTTCGCCTCTTTGAAAAATCATATTAAAGGAACTTTCACAGCGATTGCGACAATGGGGCACAACTTCAATGACGAAGCGCGCGT
>JANWIU010000109.1 GCA_025449725.1 Pseudobdellovibrio sp. | reverse complement strand
TGAAATCTGATTTCAAAATCCTTTTAGTTGCTCGAACTTAAGAGCAGCAAGCGTGCCATTTTTGCTTATTCTAAAAACAGACTGAGAAGGGAAGACGTTTCCCTTTAAAATTTAAAATTTTATATTTTGCCCCGAAGAGGGGCTTTTAGCACAAAGATCTAACTAACAGATATGACACAAACCGGAAACCCGTAGCTCACTTCACTTTGCGGCTTGTCAGCAGCTTTGTAAGGAATCGAAGCGTCGGACCTGGTTTTGAGTTCATCAAAATATTTAGATGCACTCGCGATTTCTCCTGCGCCAGCTAAAGACTGAATTTTAGCTCCGGAATTAACGACGGTTCCGAAGTAATCAATCCCGGTATTGAGTTGCACCGCAATGACAGTACCCTTATGAATAGAAATTCGAACACGAATCGACAAATCCTGCCGCCCCTGCGGGAATCTTTTTTGAATTGCACAGGCCGCATCAAATGCATTTTGCAATGAAGGAAACGTAGCCATTACCGCATCTCCGATTGTTTTTACAACTGCCCCTTCTTGCTTTTTTATTTCAGCAAAAATTTCCTGAAAGTGAGCCCGAACTTCTGCAAATGCTTTCGCATCCCCTACCTTCTCATAAAATTTTGTAGAACCGACGATATCCGTAAACAGAATCGTTTGCTCTCCTAAATCAAGACGAACAGAAGAGTTTAAATATTCGCTGGAAAACAGCTCTTTAAACTCTGGAATCAAAAATATCTGTGCAGGTCTTAAAATAAATTTATTCCACTGCAATTCTTCGAAGCTAAAATCCAAAGGAGAAGAGCTGTTGTTTTTTAAAACAAGAACGGACGACGGACTGATAGCGGACTGTTCATCCAAATCCTCTTCAAAAACATTAGCTGAAACATCTTCAGCTCCGTCTACGATTTGGTAAACCATCGAATGAGGAGTATTGGCAACTCTTGCCCGGTAATAGCCCGGATTGAAGGACGTGACGAATTCAAATTTTTTACCGGGCGCAATGACCTGATGAATTTTAATGTGAGACTTCTTTGCGGGCTCAGCCGCACAGTACATAACTTCAGACACTTCGCGAACTGAACTATTTACTTTGAAAACGATTTCAATTACGTCTGGCTCAGCAGTCGTAAATTCCAAATTGCAGCTTCCACAACTGGATTCTGTCGGAATGTCTCCCAGAGACTCTGCCGTGAAGCGAGGCCCCCTACAATGCGGGCATACGACATTCCAACTGATGTTAATTAATCCTATACGCGTGGCATGCAGGCAGGTGACAATGACGTCCCGCGGGTTCTCGTTCCATTCTTTTGCAAGCTTCAAGGCACGAATCGATTCCAAATCAAAATCGTCCCCGGTCGCAATAAAGTTTCCGAGCTTTTTTGCAAGATCAGCATTGCCGGTCTTGTTAGTGAGCGCTACTAATAGCTCCTCTAACCGGCGTTTTTTACCTTCAGGCAAAACAACCGGCTTGCCTTTAAGTGCGCGCCCACTGAAATCCCCTTTATGCCCTGCCAAGTAGGCACCAACTTTTCCGAAAACCGATGCAAACCTGGCTTTAACAGAAGAAGAAGTCACCGAAATGAAAAAACGCCAAAAAATATTTTTCACTTCCCAGCCGAAGTAGATGTAAACCCGGCAAATATTTTTTTCTTTCACGGGTTCAATATGAAAGACCGAATGAACCGATTCCGCCATTCCTTTTTTATAAATGCGAACAGAATTAATTGTTTTTGCAAAAATCCATGTCCAGGGCTTTTCAATCCAGATTTGCTCTAAGCCCAGCATTTTGGTTTTAACTTCGGTTTCGCCATCTATTTCTTTTTTATCACGCCCTAAGAAACCGGCCTCACGATTAACGCGTGAAGTGTCTGATACGTAAGTCCAAATCTCTTCTGCAGTTGCTTCTATTTCAAAACACCAAAAATTTTCAACATCGTAAGAAGGCTTCCAGCTAACAGATCCTTCTTTTGATAACTTGTTTTTAAAATTTTCCAGACTTAGCATGCTAATACCTTTATTTCTTAAGACCGTGCCAACACCAATAGCCCGACTGAAATCGCAGCTAAACAATGTAACATCCAAGGAACTTCACGGCGTCTTCCGGCAATGTAATACATGACGACATGAGCGATAAAGCCCCATAAAATTCCCTGCGTAATTGAAAAAGTAAGCGGTATTAAAACCATGACAAGAAACGCCGGAACAACATCTTCCAGATTTTTAAGTGACAACTCCGAAACGCATTTAAACATCAAGGCACCAACAAGAATTAAAACCGGTGCAGTGGCATAGGCCGGCACCATCCCAACCAAAGGTGCAACAAACAGACACGGCAAAAAGCAAAGCGCGGTAAAAATTGAAGTCAGCCCGGTTCGCCCGCCCATTTCAATGCCGGCAGTACTTTCGATAAAGGCCGTACCTGAAGATGTGCCGACTAACCCGGCGCCCATTGTAGCAACTGCGTCCACAATTAGACCTTCTTTTAAATTCTTAGCCTGACCATTTTCATCGACTAAACCTGTTGCCTGAGATACGCCGACAAATGTCGAAATAGAATCAAAAAGATCAGTAAACATAATTGAAACCATCGCAGGCAACAAACTCAGTTGTAAAGCACCCCAAATATCGAGTTTAAACAACACACTTTCAAAATCTGGAGCACTAAAAATAGACGGCGGCATTGTGACCATACCCAGTGAGGCTGCGATAACAGTGGTTGCTAAAATACCAACGATGAAAGCCAGTGAATTTTTTCGGTGCAAAAACCATAAACTGATCACTAGGCCTAGCAGACTTAAAAGTACCGGCCTATCGAATGAACCCAGTTTTACGAAGGTCACAGGATCGGCAACAATGATTCCCGCATTCTTCATTCCGATAAAAGTTAAAAAAATTCCAATTCCAGCTGCTGCAGCTGTTCGAATATTTCGCGGAATTGCATTTGCAATTGCAATCCGAACCGGCGTGACTGAAATAAGAATGAATAAAACTCCGGCCCAGAAAACCATTCCCAGCGCTATCGGCCACGGAATTTTTTGCCCCAGAATCAGCGAAAAAGTGAAAAAGGCATTAATTCCCATTCCTGGTGCAACGGCAAACGGAAGTTTTGCATAAACTCCCATAAATAGCGTCATCAAAAATGAAAGTAATACCGTTGCCGTTAAAACACCGCTAAACGACATCCCTGTACCGGGAGTGGCCAGGATCGAAGGGTTTACAAAAACGATGTAGGCCATTGTAAAAAAGGTCGTAACACCTGCAATGGCTTCTCTTTTAATATTTTGAATGTCCATATCAAATTATGGTCCGTGAACATTCAGATGAGCAACTGAAAATCAGCAGACTAACTTGGTTTTTATGGTATTTCTGGCCCTGCCGGCTGAGGCTATGACTAGCCCTGCAACCTCAATGGAGCGGACGCCTTTTAATCATACCGCCGCGAGTGTCACGGATCGGGTTTTGAATAATAAACGCTTCCGGATCAATCAACTCAATTTCATCCAGGATATCTGTAACTTCTAACCGGGTAACGACGCAAAATAATGCCCTTCGTTCTTCAGTACTTCCCTTTTTTCCGAACCCGCCTTCGGTTTTATACACGGTTACTCCGCGCTGTAATTTATGAATAAGGACCGTGCGGATTTCTTCTGAGTATTGCGATACAATCGTGACTCCGATGTATTCTTCGATACCGTTTAAAATAAAATCAACAGTGCGTGAAGCGGCGGCGTAGGTCAGCATCGAATACATGGCCGATTCCAGATTGACCAAGGCTGCAACATACAAAAATAAAGCCCCGTTGAACAATGCTATAAAGTCACCAACACTTAAACTGGATTTGCGGCTGACCTGAACAGCCAGAACCTCTGTTCCGTCAATAACACCACCGCCACGAATACTGAGACCAATCCCCGTTCCCAGAAACACTCCGCCGAAAATCGCGACCAACAGTTTATCTTCTGTCAGCACAGGAATCTGAATAAAATGCAGGGCAACTGCTAAAGCAAAAATAGCGATACCGCTTTTTATCGCAAACTCTTTAGATATTTGACGAAACCCGAATAATACAAAAGGAATATTTACCAAAACTATGAATAGGGAAAGATCCGCTTTGAAAAAGTAGTGAAGCAAAAGGGCAATACCCATCGCTCCGCCGTCAAAAAAACCGTTGGGAAGCAAAAAACCGCGCAAGCCGGTGCAGGCCGCAAGAACTCCACAAGTAATAAGAAATATATCAATTAGAAACTTTGAAGTTGTCTGAGATGAATTCGGAATGTGATCCCCCGTCCGCTTTTAGGCGCCGAACTAATCTGCACAGCTAATCTGTAAGACTAATCAGCACTGATGGAGATCGACACCGTGTCAGTATATGTTCCTACTAATGCCTGAGGTTGTTTGTCAAGACTCACTCGGACTTCAGAAACATTCGTCACCAGCCCTGTCACTGAAGGAACACGCTTCACCTCTTGATTAATATTTGAAAGCACCAACGACGGCGCCCCTCCGTAACTGAAAGTATACGACACCAAAGCATCAGGCTGGTTTGTGTTCCGCAATTTTGAACTGTTCTGTGAACTGGCGAGAATACGATAGCCCCGCGGACTATTTGAAGTCTCGTTCACTCTCGCTACAAGCCTTCTCACTTCGCCTTCCAAAATATTTAATGTTTGTGATTCAGGAAGAGGTACGACTTCAGCTGTATTAATCAGTGGAACAATTCCTGAAAGAAAAAAATCAACAGAGTTTTGACCGAATGAAGAATTCGAATATAAAAATACTTCTTTGAACACCGCAACGAAAGCAAAAATGGTTTTCATAGTAGCCTCGAAAGTAAAGGCGTTGCAGGCTTCACGCCACGTTTCTAATCAAAACCTTTTTAGCTACAACTGAAGAGGTGACTTATGTCCGCACTAAGTAGACAGCATTCCACTAAGTTTTTATAAACAGAAAAAAGTATTTTTTAAATTTTAAAGCCCGACAAATAGTTCCGGTTGATTCAGCTTCGACTCAATATGCGCACCTCTTGTCAGAAATTTACAAATCGGAGATTCATCAGCGACAGCGAACAAAGAACGTCGTTGTTCCTCAGTCAACAGCTCGCCCACAAGAGTGATTTCACGCTCAATTTTGTTTACCGGGCCTTCGTTTAGAATTTTAATTTTCACATCACAACACTCCAATGGAATGTTTTTTTGGTCTGCGTACATTTGCAAAGTGATAGCAGTACAGGCTGCCAGCGCGCTTTCTAAGAAATCGTGAGGTTCAGGCCCGGAGCCATTACCGCCAAGATCCGAAGAAACATCGGCGACTAACCGGTGAGCACCCACATTAATTTCGTAATTAAAATTTCCAATTTTTTTTACAGCTTCAACCGACATGCAACCTCCCTGTACAAAAATACAGCATGCAATATTCAACCCACTGTAAATTTCAAAAGGGAGTTAATTCGGGTCACAATTCCGCCGTTCGGGGAATTTAGCGCCACTACTACCAAAATATCCCGTCCAGGTCCTGGCACTTCATTTGCTTTGTTAACGATTTATCGGCGAAGGAGAAGTAAATGAAATCTTCAGGACAAATTATGCAGGAATTAGGATTCAATAAAAATGCTTCGGATTCAGCTAAGGCAGCTTTTTTAAAGCATCTTTTTAAAGCAGCAACAGGTTGTGAAGTTCAGACCTCTCCGTTTGAAAGCAAAATCAGCAAAGCCCCTCCCGCTATGCAATTGAGTTTTGACCTGGATTCTTCAGCAACTTTCCAAGAAGCTATCTAATTTTTTTACTAATTTTTCTACTATTTTTTTAATTTCAGTTTCAAAAAAAGAATAAAAAAAAGGGCTTTAAAAAGCCCTTGTTTATTTCACACTTTTTCAATCTTTCAGCGTGATGGTGGGGGTTTCTTTCAATGTCTTTTTCACGAGGAGCATCGTCAGAACCTTCGGCTTCAAGTTTTTCCTTGAGTTCTAAGTAATGACGTCCGATATCCTCCCGATCTTCAAGAATAGATTCTTTTCTGAATTCAGGCAGCATGTCCTCTTCCTCTTCTTCGATGTGATGTTCAACCAGTTCAGCCAAAACCTTGATCTGCGCCAGTTTCAAGTCCTTTTCAGTTGCCCGTTTGGCCTCTTCCACTACTTGGTCGGCAAGATTATGCTCCACCTGACCTTCAAAGCCGTGCTCACGCAGGTCCTTTACTTTTTTCATGTAAGTGTACAGCGCCTCTTCTTCCGCTTTAGCATGCACTGTCAACAGCTTTGCGAACTCTTTAAATGCCTGAATTTTTTCTGAATCTTCGGCACGTTCACTCTTCATTGTTTTGATAAGATGCTTAAGCGGTTTATGATCGGCCAAAATCAGCGAAATAATTTCTTCGCTGCTTTCAGATGCTCTCTTGCCTTTTCCTTTTGAGGACATTTTCATTTTACTTTTAGACTTTTTGCTGACTTTCTTTTTCGCAGCAGATTTTCTTGAATTTATTTTCATCATTTTCTTCTTTTTAGCAGCCATAGGATCTCCTTCTTTTATCGGCACCGTTACAAAAAGCAATTCAAGTGCCATCTGGTTTACTGTTTGCAAGTAAGTCTTCAATCAATAAATCAAACCAAAATTAAGGCGAGGCATCATGCAAAGCAAAAAAGTGAATTATGCGGTAGTAGGATTGGGTCATATTGCACAAGTGGCGGTATTGCCCGCATTTAAAAATTCAAAAAAATCAGAATTGACAGCGCTTGTTTCCGGCGACGAAGTAAAACTGCGGACACTCTCAAAAAAGTACAAAGTCAGTGATTGCTATTTGTACCGCGAATTTGATGAATGCTTGTTTGATGATAACATCCACGCCGTCTATGTCGCTTTGCCGAACCGAATGCATTATGAATTTGTTATTCGCGCAGCCGAAGCCAGAAAGCACATTCTCTGTGAAAAACCTTTAGCCGTAACCGCCAGGGACGCGAAAGAAATGATTCGGGTTGCCCGTCACAATGGCGTAAAGCTAATGACCGCTTACCGGCTACATTTTGATCCATCGAATTTGAAAGCCATCGAACTCTTAAAGTCCGGAAAGATCGGGACTCCTCGTTACATTACCTCTGAATTCGGCCATCAGGTTAAAGGAAACAATATCCGGGCAGAAGCGAAAGAAGGCGGTACTCCGCTGCATGATCTCGGAATTTACTGTATTAATGCCGCCCGGTACCTGATGCGTGACGAACCAATCGAAGTTTTTGCAATGGCCGCAAGCCCGGCGAACCGCTTACCCGAAATCGAACAGACCGTAACCGCCACAATGAGATTCCCGG
>JANWIU010000108.1 GCA_025449725.1 Pseudobdellovibrio sp. | reverse complement strand
CGACATTGATGTTGTCGCCCTGAATATCGAGCACGCCTTTTTTTAATCTTTTTTCGATTTGTAAAACTTTTGAAAGTTGATCGGCATCAACACCTTGAAAAAGGACTCCTGAAACCTGACCTTTTCTTGCCAAAACAGCTTCGGCGTAACCGAATTTCATCATGGCTTTTACGCGCGGCTCTTCTCTTCTGATTTCAGCAGAAAATTCTTCCCAGTTCTGGCGGACCTTTCCGCGCTTAACCACTTGAAGATCTGCCGTGATATCGGTCATGGCCGTTTTTAATGTTTCAACATAGCCGCTCATGACAGCCATCGAAACAACGAGCGCTGCAACACCTAAGATTAGACCAACAAAAGAAAAGGACGTGGCCCCGTTAAACAGACCTTGTTTCGAAAGAAGCATTTTTCGGGCTAACCAAAAATAAAATTTCATTCGAGATCATCTCCGCCGCTGTTTTGACCGAGAGTTCCAGTTAGCTGTGCCTTCAAGTAAGCCATAATAAAATCATCAAGCTTCCCGTCCATCACATTATTCACCTGATTCGACTGAAAAGCAGTCCGGTGATCCTTCACCATTTGATAAGGATGCATAACGTAAGATCTGATTTGTGATCCCCACTCATTCGCCTTTTTTTGCGAATTCATAGCGTCTTTTTCCAGATTACGTTTTTCTACTTCCTTTTCGTACAGAGCGGCCTTTAACATTTTCATCGCTTTATCACGGTTCTGTATCTGCGATCTTTGAGTTTGCGAAGCCACCACAATTCCTGACGGTAAGTGACGCATTCGAACTGCAGAATCAGTTTTGTTAACGTGCTGTCCGCCCGCGCCGCTGGAACGGTAGGTTTCTACCACGATGTCATCAGGCTTAACTTCAATATTGATATCATCATCTACTTCCGCCCAAACAAATACTGAGGCAAAAGAAGTATGGCGTCGCGCATTCGAATCAAACGGCGAAATCCGCACCAGCCGATGCACCCCTGATTCTGCTTTTAGATAACCGTAAGCATATTCTCCGCTGATCAGAAGCGTGCAGGATTTAATACCCGCGCCTTCACCCTCTGTCATATCTAAAACTTCACAACGATACCCGTGCTTTTCGGCATAGCGAGTATACATCCGAAGAAGCATTTCGGCCCAGTCGCAGCTTTCTGTTCCACCGGCTCCGGAATTTATCGAAAGGTAAGCACTATTAGCATCCAGCTCACCGTTAAGAACTCGTTTAAGCTCCAGCTCTTCACCTAAATTTTTAATTTGTACGACTTCGGTTTTAACTTCTTTAAAAGTTCCTTCGTCATGGGCTTCAACGGCCATCTCCAGCAAAACTTTGGCGTCTTCAATGCGGGAATTAAAACCGGTCCATTCATTGACCGACTTTTCTAACAAGGATTTTTCTTTATTTAATTTCTGCATTTCAGCCGGCTTTTCCCACAAAGCGGGATTTTCAGCGGCCAAAGCCAGTTCGTCTAAGCGTTTCTTTTTGCGGTCGAGGTCAAAGGTACCCCCGAAGCTCCGCCGACAATTTTTCTAAAGCGACAATTTCTTTTTTAATTTCAGGAAGTTCCGCAACCATTGACATAGGGCTTTAGTTTGTCTTTGCGTGCCTGTGAGGTCAAATACTTAATGAGAACTGACTTGCCTTTCTGCAAAGCTAAAGCTTCTTTTTGTACACCACAGCCCGCAGATTCCAGTTTTCGCGCTCATAAAAGCGTTTTCCTGCCTCGTTTTCGGTCCCCGTGCAAAGACGAAGCCCCGTGCAGTTTTTTTCTTTCGCAAGTGCTTCTGCGAACTTTAAAAGCTTTGCCCCCACACCTGAAGAACGCTGCTTGTCGGTGACCACAAGGTCATCGATATACAAATGAAACTTGTGAACAAAATCGGTCAAATAGCGAAGGCCCATCAAGCCAATACATTCGCTTCCTTCGTAGTAACCGTAAAAGGTAAACCCATCCGCTTTTCGCGCCTGCTCGTAAATATTTTTTAAATCGGATTCTGTGATGTGCGGCCGCAGCTCTTTTAACAACGGCCAAATAGAAAGCACATTCTCAGGAGAAATTTCGCGTATCGAACTCAATTAGTGCCAGCCCTTTGCGGTAATCTGGCCAGAGCGGGTTTCGTGATTTCTTTTTGCCAATGCTAACTGCTGGCTGAAGTCCAAGCCCGTGGATTTTACTCGCTGATATTCATCGAAATCTTTTACGCCAGGAACCATTTTAACCGTTGTGCCGGCAGCCCCGTGGCACGACAGACAAGAGGCCTTCGGGTTATCGGCAGGACCATTCATCAAGCGAGGGTTCGCTCCGTAATAGAGATTGTTGGCGCTGTTAGTTTTTGATCCCGCAAAAATCATTGAAGTTGCCGGATCAAATCCGGTTTGTACTCCGATAGGGCGCATTTTTAATAAACCTGCTAACACGCCGCTAAATTTATGGCGCGAAGGGGCTGTGTACGAAGGATCAAAGTAGAAAGTCGTCATCATCCAGTTGTCCGCTTCACCGCGAATCCCTTTTAAAGAAGAGTCTTTAACCGCAACATCAATCTGAACCATTTTTACTTCACGTAAGCGGCGAGAAGTTGATTTCGGCAAGCTGACATTTGCTGTCCATGCGTAACTGTTTTTTAGCGCATCTAACTTCGCAGTGGTAAAGAGAACTTTTACCGAAACGCTACCGTCAGGAAAGTTAGATTTCGTAAAGTCAGGCATTGCCAAAGGGCGTCCGCCGGAACCGAAAACTTTCTGTGCCGTTTCGCACGCAATATCATTGTAAAAGCCGATGCCCCAGTCTGAACCTTCTTTATCTTTTGTGGTCGCGACTTCAGAATAAATTTCAGAACGCTCCAAATCGCGCTCTTTTGTGAGACCATGAATCATTTCACGCCCTGAATCGCCAACATTTAGCCATGGCATGTGACACCATTTCGGCTTGTCGGCAGGAATTTTATGGGCATCGAAATTTTGATTTGGATCTTTACTATCAACTACTAAGCTATCGTAAAAATAATCCAGAACAGCTTGTGCGAATTTTTGTGCACCGGCTTCTGTGCTGATATCCATCCCCTTCCACGGGCGAGCCTCAGGATTCGATAAAATTTTATCGAAGTCAGAGCGCAGGCGGAAGCGCGGTAACTTGCTGGCCTCTGCCTTTTGGTCATCTTTATGAAGCTGATCGTAAATATCAAAGCCATTTTCAGTCGCCGCTGCCGTCGCTGGATTCACTTGTGCAGGCCATCTGATATTTTTTGCGTTCGCCACACTTCTGCCTTCAGAAAGTGTGGTTTGGGCTGTGGTCAGCTCAGCCATTTCTAACAACGGAGCTTTGGCTCCCTGAATACAGTGAGGCAAGCGAAAGTGCGCGCTGTTGACCCTGCGAGACCCGAAAGGACTATACGTGAATTCAAGGCCCAGCATTTTGCGGTCTTCACTTACCGTTACATACAATTTATCTACACTGTGAATCGGATTTGCATTATTAAAAAACTCATTCGCTACTGTCTCTGCATCTCCAAAAAAACACCCGATATGTCTTTGCCCTGAGCGCGAAAACTCTTTGATATTAGCAAAATAAAGTTTAAGCAAAAAATCCAGGCGACCCGCTTCTTTAGAGGGCCCTGCCCATTGACCGGCTTTTATTGCGCGGGTTTTTTGAGCCGTTCGCGCATCTGGAGAATTGTAAACTAGTAGGCCATCTTCAACCGGCGAATTCAGCGCAGCCGTTTCACGCTCTACTTTTGTGACACCGGCAACATCCCGCAAAGTATTATAAACTTTCGTTTGAACCTGAAATGCCTGTGTTGATACAGCGGCAAAAATGATTAAAAAAGAAAAGAATTTCATTCTTATATTCCTCGCAAATATGACTCTTAAATTTTAGACGAAATCTGTGGGAATTTCCGCTTTTTAGCGACTAGACCGGACCCAAAGTCTTAAAACATTGGTCCTGAATACGGAACATCAACCGCTCTTCTTTCTCAGAAGCTTCATGGTCATATCCAAGTAGATGCAAAACTCCGTGAATCAACATGTAAAAGGTCTCGGCATCCAGGGAATGGTCGTGGTCTTTTGCCTGTTTTCTTAAAACCGCCGTACAAAGAAGCAGCTCCCCCATTGATGCAGATTCAACCGCGGCGAAGCTTAAAATGTCAGTCGGCTTATTCTTCTTTCGATATTGAAAATTTATTTTCTTCATTTGTTTTGGCGTCAGAAAAACCACGGTAAGTTCTTTTTTACTTTTAAGAAATATGCGGTTTCTGACTTTTTTAGCAATCAGATACTTCAAAATTTTATTCACGCTTAATTCGATGAATTTTGCGTCTTTAGATGCCTGACGAACTGCAGTTTGATTGACTTGAATGACTTTCATGTAACAATCCCACTATGCCTCAAGCTCCTAAAACACTCAATGAATTTGATTCGCTTGTTCAAGTCCTGCGCGATTTACGCGGCCCCGGCGGTTGCCCATGGGATCAGGAGCAAACTCACCTGACTCTTACACCCTACTTAATTGAAGAAGTTTACGAAGCCGTAGAGGCACTCGAAAGCGAAGTGGATCAGGATATTTGCGAAGAACTGGGCGATGTGCTTTTTCAGGTTGTGTTGCACGCACAGTTGGCTAACGAACGAAAAGCTTTTACTATTGCCGATGTGATTGAAGGCATTGTCAGTAAGATCGTGCGCCGCCACCCTCATGTTTTTTCAGATACAAAGGTTGCAGACTCTGCAGAAGTTTTAAAAAACTGGGACGAAATCAAACGCCAGGAAAAAAAGGGTAAACCTCAAAAACCTAAAACTTTCAGTGTTCCGGCAGAACTTCCGGCCCTGCAAACGGCAGGAAAAATCGGCGAAAAAACGAAAAAATTTAAATTTGACTGGAACGAAACATCGCAGGTTCTTGCACAGTTAAAAGCCGAAATTTCAGAGCTGGAAGAAGCCATGCTGGACAACTCCCCTGACCGTCAGGAAAAGCTAAAGCATGAATTGGGTGATGTACTTTTTTCTGCTGCGCAAGTGGCGCGACACTTGAATGTGGAACCTGAAACATCTCTGCGGGCTGCGAATACACGCTTCACAGGCCGTTTTGAAAAAATGCTGCAGCTCTGCGGTGGACTTGAAAAATTTATTTCGCTGGACTCAAGCGAAAAAGAATTACTTTGGAAGAAAGTAAAAGAAATTTAGTCTTGTAAATTTCGTCAATAATCTTGACGGAAATGACAAACCTCCATTTAGGAGATTCCGGAAAATCGTCAAAGTTTTTTGCAAAATTATTTTTTCAATATTTTGATTTTTTTATTTTTTAAAGTTCTTTCAACTACTTATCCTGTCTCACACTGAAACACATCGAATAAAACAAGAGTTCTTATCAGCACTTAGCCCTGCACTCGCTTAAGAAAATATTTTCTATAGACTAATCTACATTCTCAACCACAGCTCTGTAATTTTACCCAGTGCTGGACGATAAGAAGTCAGACGGTAAAGCGTCTTAGGAAAAACGTCACTGGTTGAGCTTGATCAGGAGGATCAAATGAAATTAGCTCATGTAGTACCTATTGTGGGATCTATGCTAATGCTCGGCAGTTGCGATAAAGGTGGAGGCAATTTTTCGATGTTATCAACTTCAGCTCAGTATGAACAGGCTTCAACATTCGTTCCACGCAAATTGGACGTATTGTTTGTTGTCGACAATTCCGGTTCTATGAGTTCCTCACAGGCGGCGCTGGCTTCAAACTTTCCTTCTTTTATCAATTTTTTCAAAAACAAAGGTTACGACTTTAAAATCGCGGTAACAACAAGCGATGCTTTTTATGGTGATCAGTTCGTAGGTCAGTCATGCTCTCTTTGCAATGTTGAACAAACCCGCTTCAGATCCGGCACTAACCCAAAAATCTATGTTATTGAAGAAGACACTCCGAATCTGGAAAGTGTTTTTGCCAGTAACGTAAATGTTGGAACCACGGGCAGCGGTGACGAACGCGCCTTTTCCAGCTTTAAAGCGGCATTAAACAGTAATTTGAATTCGGGCTTTCACAGATCAGACGCCTACCTTTCAATTGTTCTTGTCTCAGATGAAGAAGACTTCTCTCACGACGATATCAACATGAACGAGTCTTATTCTCAATCCACACTTCATTCAGTTGCCAGCTACAAAACTTTCTTAGAAAGCTTTACACAAGGCGCGGCCGGCACAGATTTTTCAGTTTCAACAATTTCTATATTAGATACGGCCTGCAGAAACTCTTTGGGTTCGGGCCGTAAAATCGGCACGCGCTACATGCAGCTGGCGGATGCGACTTTGGGAACAAAAAATTCTTTATGCGGTAACTTTGATGCCGTCTTAAATACTATCAGCACGACAAGCGCCAGCCAAATCGTTGCGACCTTCCATTTAAGCCGCACACCTGTAGAATCATCTATCCGTGTTTTAGTTGACGGAATTTTGGTCCCTCAGGATTCAGCTAATGGATGGTCTTATGATTCAGTACAAAATAATGTTTCTATTCACGGTTCCTACGCTCCACAATCCGGAGCGGTTGTAACTATTAACTTTGACCCCGCTTCAATGAACTAGAGGTTTTGAATGAACAACGTTGCTAAAAGTTGGTTTGTGTTAATCGGAAATCAAAAATACGGCCCGTATGCGTACGGAAAAGTAATTCAGATGCTTCAGGCAAATGAACTGATGGACTATAACTATGTTTGGGCCGAACATCTTGAAAATTGGACTCCTATTTATCAACTGGAAGAGTTCAGCAAGGACCGCTTTCAATTAATTTTAAAAT
>JANWIU010000107.1 GCA_025449725.1 Pseudobdellovibrio sp. | reverse complement strand
GATGCCGAAGATGGATGGACTGGAAGTGTTAACGCAGGCCGTGCCGCTTTTTCCTAACACGTCTTTCGTTATGATTTCGGGTCATGGCACCATTGAAACAGCGGTAAAGGCCACTAAAATCGGCGCATGGGACTTTATTGAAAAGCCTTTGTCTTTGGATAAAGTTTCAATTTCTATCGATCACATCGTAAAACTAAAAGAAGAACGCGAAGAAAAGAATGCGTTACTTAATAAATTAAGAAAAACCATCGCATTGGTCGGCGAATCTCCGGCCATGCAAAAGGTTCGTAACCACGTTACTCAATTTGCAAAAAATAATGTCGCAGTTTTTATTGAGGGCGAAGTCGGATCAGGCCGTGACCTGGTTGCACAGAACATTCATTACATGAGTCAACGGGCCAGCGGACCCATTTCAGAAATCAATTGCAGCACGTTACCGCAGGACCTGATTGAAATTGAACTTTTCGGAATCGAAAAGGGGACATTGCCAGGCATAGATAAAACCCGCCGCGGAAAGATCGAACTGATGAATGGCGGCACTTTGGTTATCGAAGAAGTGGAAGAGATGCCTTCTGTGCTGCAAGAGAAACTGGTTCAGTTTATCAAAAAAAGCGAATTTAAAAGATTCGGCAGTTCAGATGTTATCCTAAGTGATGTGCGCGTGGTTCTTACAAGCACGTCTTCAATTGACACTTTAGCAACCTCAAACAAAATCACGTCAGAGCTTAAAAAACTGGTAGAAGAAAGTGTCATGCTGATGCCTCCACTTCGCGACCGACGGGAAGATATTTACTCGTTAGTGGTTCACTTCAGTGATATTGCAGCTAAACAAATGGCATCGCTCCGAAAAACAATTTCAGAGCAGGGCATGAAGCTGATGCTGAAGCACAACTGGCCAGGTAATGTGCGGGAACTTAAAAATTTTATTGAACGGGTTTACATTTTAACTCCTTCAGACTTTGTGGATGTACACGATTTGAAATTCGCGGGTCTTGTAGATAAAAAATCAGCCGGCGCCGGAAGCACACCTGACAGTTCGGAGTTTTCAACCTTCAGAGAGGCCCGCGCTGACTTTGAAAAAGATTTTTTAATTAAAAAAATTCAGGAAAACGGCGGAAACATTTCAAAAACAGCAGAAGCTATCGGGCTTGAGCGCAGCTACCTTCACCGCAAAATTAAAGCTTATGGTATTGAGGTTAACTTATGAAGTGGACTAAAACGCATATCTTCACGCTTAAAGAGGCGCCATCTGACGCTGAAATTCCTTCTCACAAATTATTGGTACGGGCCGGCTTTATAAAAAAGTTGGCACCGGGCCTTTACACATACGGTGCCTTAGCATTGAAAGCTATTCGTAAGTTTGAAAACATTTTGCGTGAAGAGCTAAATAAAGAAGATGCGATTGAAATCCTGATGCCGGTAGTTCATCCACGCGAATTGTGGGAAGAGACAAACCGTTGGGGAGAAATGGGTGCCGGTCTTTTAAAATTCAAAAACCGAAATAACCACGATTTCTGTCTGGCGGCTACTCACGAAGAAGCAGTTGTAGACTATGTTCGCCATGAATTGAAATCTTACCGTGATTTCCCGAAAAATATTTATCAGATCCAAACTAAGTACCGTGACGAGATTCGCCCTCGCTTCGGTTTAATGCGCGGCCGTGAATTCAGTATGAAAGATGCCTACAGCTTTGATATTGACCAGGAAGGCGCACTTAAAACTTACGACAAAATGTACAAAGCCTATCAGCGTATTTTTGACCGTTTGGGCCTTCAGTACCGTATTGTTCAGGCAGATGCCGGTAACATCGGTGGAAGTCAAACGCATGAATTCCAGTTGCTGGCAGATGCCGGCGAAGACGCTTTGCTTGTCAGTGATAAAACGCAGTTTGCAGCCAATATCGAGGTTTGCCCTGCGATAGATCCTGTTCCGTATGTCTCTCCTCACACCTCAGAACTTCCAGTTGAAAAGTTTCCGACTCCGGGTCAAAAAACGATAGCGGATCTTGAAAAATTCACAGGAGTTGCAGCGATAGAATTAGTTAAGACTCTTTATTTTTCTGCGAACGAAGGTTTAGACCCAAAAGATAAATCTTTGAAGGCTTTTGCTGTCCTACTGCGCGGTAGCGACGAAGTGAATCCGATTAAAGTTAAAAATTTACTTAAGATGACGAATCCGCCTCTGATGTTAACAGATGAAGAGGTTAAAGAAGTGACCGGCGCAAGCCCTGGCTCTTGCGGACCTGTTGGGCTAAAAATTCCGATTTATGCTGATAACGGCGTTCTACCTTTGAAAAACTATATCGTTGGCGCCAATGAAGATGGCTTTCACCTTAAAAACGTAAATCACGGCCGTGATTTTCAGATCACTCAAATTGTCGATCTACGTATGGCCCGCGAAGGTGATAAGTGCCCTGAATCGGACGGTCGACTAAAGCCATTCCGTGGCATTGAAGTGGGGCATGTATTTTATCTCGGTCAAAAATACGCGAAGAAGATGAATGGCGTTTTCCTGGATAAAAACGGTAAATCACAGTTTTACGAAATGGGCTGCTACGGTATCGGCGTTACGCGCACGGTTCAGGCCTGTATTGAACAAAGTCACGACCAAGATGGAATCATTTGGCCAAAAGCAATCACTCCTTATCATGTTCACATTTGCCATTTAGATCCTAAAGACGAAGTGGCTTCCGGATACGTTGACGTGTTGACGAAAGAAATTGAGTCCAGAAAATGGGAAGTCCTTGTTGATGACCGGGACGAGCGCCCGGGTTTTAAATTTAAAGATGCAGACCTGTTGGGTTTCCCGGTCCGGATTGTCGTCGGCAAAAAGGGCCTTGAAGGAAATCAGATTGAAGTTGTGAATCGAAAAACCAAAGAAGTTTTTAAACTGTCTAAAGAAGCCGTCGTTCAAAAGGTGTTTGAACTTTTAGGAAATTAACCGGGTAAGAAGCTTTTAGAACACGATTGGGAATAGATGCGAATTTTAAAAAACCCTCTAATTTTAGCTCTGGACGTGGATTCAAAGGAAGACGCTTTCAAAATTTTGGATCACATCGGTGATCTTGTCGGCGGCGTAAAACTGGGTCCTCGTTTAGTTAACCGTTACGGAGCCGGTCTCGTTTCGGAAGTGGCTGAAGTTGCTCCTGTATTCGTTGATAATAAATATTTTGATATTCCGTCTACAATGGTTGCCGCTGTTAAAGCCAGTTTTGAAGCCGGCGCAACGCTGGTAACAGTTCATGCCTTAGCTGGCAAAGAAGCATTACGTGAACTTCATAAGCTTGAGATGGAACTCAATCAAATTCGGCCCTTTAAAATTTTAGCTGTGACAGTGCTAACCAGTTGGAGTCAGAATTCAATGCCGGCCAGTTTTCATTCATGGTCCGTTGAAAATCATGTCAGAAGCCTCACACAGGAAGTTTATAATTCCGGTTTGCGTGGACTTGTTTGCTCAGGACATGAACTTGAATATTTAAATTACCCTGAAATTTTTAAAGTGACTCCTGGAATAAGGCTTTCAACCGACCAGATTCACATTCAGTCAGAAGATCAAATGCGGGTGATGACACCGAAGCAGGCGATCAAAGCCGGAGCTTCTGCACTTGTTATAGGCCGGCCAATTTTACAAGCACACGATCCCAGAAAAACAATTTATGAAATTCTTGAAAGCTGCAGCTAATGAAAAAAAATACTTTCAACAACAGACCTTCCCGTAACTCTAAACCGCAACCTAAAGGAAGACCGGCTCCGTTTGAAGGCTCTCCTCGCGGCAAAACTGAAAAACTGCAGTATCCTCGCAGTTGGCGACAGGTGGCCGGTACACATGCAATCATTGAGTTATTGAATACACGTCCTAAGACTGTAGAAACCGTGCTTTTGCAGGCAAACTGGAAATCTTCTGCTGATCTTCGTGAACTGGCCGATCTGTTACAAACTAAAAGAATAAAAATTGAAGAAAAGTCTGAGCCTCAGTTATTTGAAATCTGCAAATCTCATCAAGGTGCGGTTGCGTTTTCAAGCGAGACCCTGGAGTTTGATTATCAGAATTTCGGCTGGGAAGAGCACGGAATGGTCGTTGCCCTGGACGGCGTTGAAGACACTCAAAATTTAGGAGCCATTCTTAGAACCAGCTGGCTTATGGGTGTTCAAGGGATCATTATTCCGGAGGACCGTGCGGTGGGACTGACAGCAACAGTTCATAAAGTTGCCAGTGGCGGGGCCGAACATGTTCCGGTTCACAGAACGAATCAGTTCAGCACTCCTTTTGAAGGGCTGAAAAAAGCCGGCTTCTGGGTGTTTGGCCTTTCTCACAAAGCCACTAAAACAATTTACGATCTTAATATTCCAGAGCGAGTTGTATGGGTCCTGGGCTCTGAAGACAAAGGGCTTCGTAGCCCAACGGAAAAAGCCTGTGATGAGCTGGTCAGTATTCCGCAAGCATCAGCGGCCGCCAGTTACAATGTTTCTGTGTCCGCAGCTTTGGCGATGGCAGAAACCAAACGCCAGTGGACTAAGAAAAAGTAATGTATATCCCTGAGTACGCAAAGTCTAAAAGCGACAATCAAATTGCGGACCTTGTAAAAGCTTATCCATTTGTAAATTTGATCTCGGTAACTTCAGATGGTCAGCCGTTTATCACTCACGTTCCTGTCGTAACAGAAGTTGTAAATAATAAAATCACTTCCATCCGCGGCCATTTGGCTCTTAGAAATCCCCATGTTAAATATTTGAAAGAAAGTTCTGATGTAACCGTCGTTTATAACGGTCCGCATACTTATATTTCGCCGGTTTGGTATAAATCGGGCCGGGATGTGCCGACTTGGAATTACTGTGTCATTCACGCATCGGGAAAATTAAAATTTGAACATTCGTTTCATGCCATTTGTAAGAACCTGGCTGAGCTCACCAAAGAGTTTGAGATTCAAGGACCGGATGGGTGGCGGTTTGACCTTCCTGCGGATCTTAAAGAACCGGCGCTATTGGAATCAGCGATTGTGGCATTTGAAATTCAGCCCTCAAAAATCGAGGCTAAATTTAAACTGGCGCAAAGCCGACCTGCAATTGATCAGCAGGGAGTGATAGAGGGTTTAGCCTCCCGCACTGACGACATGAGCGCTGAAATTGCAAATCTGATGAAGAAAAATCTAAGTGAAAAAGTCTGATCTTGATTTTTTTTACGACGAAGAATTAAAAGCGCGGCCTAAAGATCCGCAGGCCATGACTGATTATGTAGATAAAGAATCAGAGCTCATTTCGAAAACAGACATTAATGGACTTAGCGCCGCAGATGCGAAGCTTCTGGTTTCAAAGTTAGGTTACCTTGCCAACTATTTAAAAATGCTACGTCGCGCGGACAAGGCTCATGAGTTTTATAAACTGAGCGATGAACTGATTAATAGATTCGGTTTTGATGAAAAGACCAAGCTGGTCAACAAAATCCGCTGGGCTGACAACTATAGATGTAACCGGCAACTGGCCATTGCAGAAACCTGGTTTTTGGAATGTTACCATCAAACTTTAAAGAGCGAAGCTTTTTGGAATTACGAAGATTTTTGCCTGCAGCACCTCGGAAAGCTTTATTTCGACAAACAGCAGTACGCGAAAGCTTTGGATGCCTTTGCAAAAACCCTAAATCTCAGGCTGGATAAAGCTGACAAAGAACTGTTGGACAGTACGACGCTGGCCATTCAAACCACGCGGAAAAAAATCAGAAAGATCGCTGTTATCGGAAATTCCTGTTCCGGAAAAACAACGCTCAGCCTTCAGTTAAGAGATTTGTTTCAGCTGCCGATTTTTCATGTCGACAGTATTCAGTATCTCGCCGGATTAAAGTGGAGAAATCCCGATGAAACGCGCACCATTCTTACTGATATTTCTCAGTCAGCCGAATGGATAATCGATGGGCTTGGCCCCCTTAAAATCTTAGAAGACCGAATGAAAAAAGCGGATTTAATCATTGTCTTGCGACCGCCCATTTCGGTTTTGTTTTTTAGGCTGATAGTCCGGCAGCTAATGGGGATTTTTACAAGGCGGCCGGAATTGCCCGAAGGATGTTTTGAATCAACGCCCTCTCAAACTTGGAAAATGCTTAAGACTATCAGGAATGTAGACAATGGGTTATGGCCGCAATTGGACCGCATTTTAAAGGAAGAACATTACTGTAATAAGGTCATTGGTTTTTATGAACAGAAACCGGTTCGGGATTGGATTTTCGCACTCAAATATTCAGTTCAATGAATGAGTTAAGGAGGTAGTAAAAGCTTGAGTAGTCCTTCAGCGTGATACACCGGGGTTGCAGTTGATGGTGTGAAAAGTGCGTTAACTTTTAGGATTTCGCTAGTTTTGTTTTCGAAGTCAATTTTTTCGGTAAAGAAAATATTTGATTGTGGGGCTGAAATACAATGACTATGTACGATAAGAATCATTCCGGGGTTTAAAAGCGAAACAGATCCGCAATCGTATTCACTTGCCAGTTCCAACGTGGAGCTATAAATTTCTTCATAGGTTTCAGAGTTAACGTCATATCGAACTAATCGTGAAAGATAAGTGGATGACGATTCTTTTTTATAAGCTTCATAAAAAATTAGTTTGTTTTTTTCCGACTGAACAGGGGATCTTAAAACTCTGTCAGTTTCCGTATGAAGTTTAACAACTTTTAAGTTATTATCGAAAATGAAGAGTCTTCGGTTATTCTTGTCGAAAGCCATATAACCTTTTTGGATGGCGGATTCCCCATAGTAAAATTCTGAAAAATCCCGCATTTGTGTTATTATTTTTGAGGATGGTTGACAGTCCTTCTGAGTGGCGGGACTTAAGTTGCTCACAGCTTTAAAAAGGGGAAGATGAGTGAGAAAGCCCGTTACGCTGAAGCTCTTGGTTATTTTTCCATTTTGATTCAGTACGAGCAACTTATCGCTTGAGTAACAGTTATGATTTTCATCTTTCCAGAGTTCTGACTCAACGGTCAGAATTTCAGATTGATCTCGGGAAACGGAAAGAGTCTCTCGCAAATTCAGACCTGTAGCAATAAATCGGGAGTTTCGGGCGGCATCTAATTCAATTAAAGTAATGCCGCTAAAGTGCAGCAATTTTCCTTCCTCGGTAAAGGAGCAGAGGTTACCGCGAAAGTTGTAAGATTTAGTTGATTTCAGGTCGTAAAGAACACAGTTCGTCGATAAGTATTGAATTTCATTTTTATTAAAAGTGTTCGCAGCGTCAATGTTAACTGGTAATGCAAAGTGATTCACAGCTTGCTGTCTTGAGCTGGCGCAGGAGCTAAGGTTCACGATCAAAAATGCCAACAGAAGAATTTTCATTTATCGCCCGATGTTTCTTTGAAGATATGCGCCTACCTTTACAATGCGTAAATCCGGAAATACACAGTCATGGGTTAGGTTCAACGTCTCGGCACTTTTATTCTTTAAGTTCACAAATTCAATAGAGGGCCCTTTGGTTCTAATGCCGGGGATTAAAGGGCAATTACTGTGAAAGACCAGTAAATTTGAATCATCCAGTTTCTGTACACTTCCACAAGCTTCCCCTTTAAAATTCGTTGTGGCATTTTGGTAAAACTTTTCGATTTTTCTATCGTTAATATTCATCGTTCCGACAAAACTGTTGGGG
>JANWIU010000106.1 GCA_025449725.1 Pseudobdellovibrio sp. | reverse complement strand
TCGTCGGCGAAGCTTCCGTCTACATCAAGGCCAGAAGTCAATACTGTCACTTTAATCGGATCTAAAATATTAAATCCGGTACTGATGTCACCGAAGCCGTGCCATTTTTCATTTGGTTTTAAAATCCAGTTTTCGCGCTGGCCGATTCCTTCAGCGGGCAACTCATCTGGCCCCCAAACTTTAAAGCCGATGTCGGTCTCGAGTGGGCGCATGGCTCTGCGGAAGTCCATAGCCTCTTGAATGCTTTCTTCTACCAAGGCGGTGCCTTTAGGCCCATCCATCATGGCGGCGGTTACGTCACAAGATGCAATGATCGAATACTGCGGGCTTGTCGTCGTATGCATCAGGTAGGACTCATTGAAGACAAAGCGGTTTAATTTTTTATTCTCGGCATCTTGTACAAGGATTTGCGAAGCCTGGCTGAGGCCCGCCAGCATTTTGTGCGTAGACTGAGTCGCAAAGATCAGAGAATCACAAGCGCGCGGGCGGCCTGCGCCAATGGCATGCATGTCTTTATAAAAGTCATGGAAGGCGGCGTGGGGCAGCCAAGCTTCGTCAAAGTGAAGCGCGTGGATCTTCCCATCCAGCCTGGACTTAATGGTTTCAACATTGTAACTGACGCCGTCATAAGTGCTTTGAGTCAGCGTTAGAATGCGCGGCTTTTTGGTTTTGTCTTTTATAAACGGATGCAGTTCGATTTTCTTATTGATGCTTTCAATAGAAAACTCGCTTTCAGGAATGGGGCCGATGATGCCGTCAGGATTGCGCGTTGGCGAAAGATAAACCGGAATGGCTCCTGTCATCATTATCGCGTGCAGCACGGATTTGTGGCAATTGCGGTCTACAACAACAATGTCGTCCGGCCCAACGGCAGAGTGCCAAACAATCTTATTAGAAGTAGAAGTGCCGTTGGTGACAAAGAACAGGTTGTCGCAGTTAAACACGCGAGCCGCATTCTTTTCAGATTCGGCGATGGCGCCGGTGTGCTCTAATAACTGGCCCAGCTCTTCAACCGCATTGCAGACGTCGGCTTTCAGTAAATTCTCTCCGAAAAACTTGTGGAAAACCTTTCCCACAGAGGATTTCAAAAAGGCAGCGCCACCGGAATGGCCAGGGCAGTGCCAGGAAGCTGCGCCGTTTTCAACATACTTAATGAGTGCTTTTAAGAATGGTGGCAAATCCACTTCTTCTTTATTTTTTAAAACCGGTGACTTGTAGAATTCAAGTTTCACTGCGACCTCCTTTTGGGCTATGCGGTTATTTATGCAATTATTTCTATTAAATGCAATAAAAATGTTGACAGCGAGTGTTATTGGCATAATTATGCATACAAACGGCATAATTATGCACAACGGGATTTTAGATATGCACGAGTGAAAAGCGCAGGTTTTTCACTCTGAAAAAGAACTGATTAAGAATCAGAAAGGAGCAGGTAAAATGGCGATTAGTAAGTCTCAAATAAAGAAAAATGTAGGCAACCGCATTACTTGCTCCATCGTTGGAGCACGCGGTTACTCAGGCCTGGAGCTGGCGCGGATTCTGTTGCGTCATCCCCATGCGGAATTAAAATATTGTTTTGCCACATCGGAATTTCAGCTGTCGGATTACTTGAATACTCAAGAGGCAGCCGGAGTTGTGTGCATGGCAGACAGCAAGCTGGAAGCGCATTTAACGGATGTCGTCTTTTTGGCGACGCCTGCTGAAGTTTCTTTGAAGCTGGCGCCGGTGATCGTAGCTGCAGGAAAAAAAGTTGTGGATTTAAGCGGAGCTTTCCGCCTGAAAGAAAACAGTTACGAGCAGTGGTACGGGTTTTCTCATACGGAGCCGGCTTTGCTTAAAGATGCGAATTACGGACTTCTTCCTTTTTCAGGCCCTGCGAAGGGTGAACAACTAGTGGCTAACCCCGGCTGTTTTGCAACAGCGGTGGCGATGGCGATTATTCCGCTGATTAAAGAAGGCGCCATTCATACTGAGAATATCGTGATCGATGCCAAGTCCGGAGCTACCGGAGCCGGCAAAAAGGCTGCTGAACGTATGCTGTATACAGAAGTTGATGGCGAATGCTTACCGTACAAAGTGGGCTGCCACCAGCATCAGCCTGAAATTCAGGAAACGATTGCTGCGTTCACAGGAAAGAATTTGGATTTTCACTTTGTGACAAGTCTGTTGCCTGTTCGCCGCGGGATTATCGCAGGTGTTTATGGAAGAATGGCCGCAGGAAAAACGATTGAAGATGTCGAAAAGGCCTTTGCAAAGGCTTACGGAGATTACCCTTTAGTCAGTTTTTCTTCGATCGACAAAAATGCGGGGCTACTTTCATTGAAGAAAGTAGTCGGAACGGCAAAAACGCATATTAGTTTTGAAGTAAAAGGTGAAAAGATTTTTGTCTTTTCGTGTATCGATAACTTAATGAAGGGCGCTGCAAGTCAGGCCGTAGAAAACTTTAACCGGATTTCTGATTTTCCTTTGGAAACAGGAATCAATGGATTGGAGGCTATCATATGACTATCGGACCAGGGGTGCGACGTACCTCATTACCTAAAGGATTTTTAGCAAGTGGTGTTAACTGCGGAGTCCGCCGTTACCGTCCCGACATCGGTTTGTTGATTTCAGAATTTCCGGCTGTAGCAGCAGGTGTTTTTACTGTTAGCGAAAGCCGTGCAGCTCCGGTTCGTTACACGCAAGCACTTTTGCCTGCAGATAACATTCGCGCCATCCTGACTAATTCAGGCCAGGCGAATGCGGCGACCGGTGCAATTGGCGTAGAAAGAAACTTAATGATGGTATCGGCCGTCGCGAAATCATTGGGCTGTGATCAAAATCAGGTTCTTGTGGCCAGCACCGGTAAAATCGGTGAACAACTGGATACAGAAAAGATTTTGCCGTCTATGCCTGAACTGGTAGCGCGCGCCAATGATTGCGCAGAAAGTTTCGCGACAGCGATTCTGACAACAGACTTGGTGCCTAAAACAGTTTCTTCAACTGTGACATTATCAACAGGAGTGATCCGCATCACGGGGATCAGCAAAGGATCAGGGATGATCCATCCGAACATGGCGACCATGCTGGGTTACATCTTAACGGATGTTAAACTGGATAAAGATCATGCCGCTTCTTTAATTAAAAAGACGGCCGATGTGAGCTTTAACATGATCAGTGTTGATGGTGACACTTCTACAAACGACTGCTGCTTTTTGATGGCCAACGGGGCTTCCGGTATTGCACTGGAAAACGAAAAGGACATTCAAAAGTTCGAAGCCGTAGTTGAAGATATCGCAATCTTTCTTGCGAAGTCGATCGCCGCCGATGGCGAAGGCGCTTCTAAATTAATTGAAGTGGCTATTAAAGGATCGGACGATCTGGCGTTGGCAAGAAAAGCGGCCCGTGGCGTGACCTTGTCTCCATTGGTAAAGACGGCCATTCATGGTGAAGACCCGAACTGGGGCCGTATTTTAGCAAGGCTTGGTGCCGAAGGGATTCCGTCAGCACAGTTAGACAAAATGACGTTGAAACTTCAAGGAGTTCTGCTTTTTGAAAAGGGACAACCGGTTCCTTTCGTAAAGGAAGAAGTGAAAACTCTGTTGAAGCAGTCCATTGTGAAGATGGAAATTAATTTAAACTCAGGAAAGCAAACGGCGACCGCTTGGGGCTGCGATCTTTCCCGGAAATATGTGGAAATCAATACGGAGTATTGTTAACTAACCGGATACGGAGTATTCGTAAGCAAACCACATAAGGAGGAATTATAATGAAACCTATTATTGTAATTAAATTGGGTGGGTCGTCCTTGCAGAATCCGGAAACGGTTCAGCAGTTGGCTACCTTAGTTCGTGGATATCAGAAACGGCGTTACCGTGTAGTTTTAGTACACGGTGGCGGCCCCGCTATCAATGCAGAACTGACACGCAAAAATATTCAATGGCAATTTATTAATGGCCAGCGCCAAACGACACCTGAAATGATGTCGGTCATTGAAGATGTTCTTGCGAATAAAGTAAACGGGCAACTGGTCAATGACCTACGGCAATCGGCAGTAAACGCACTTGGATTATCAGGTGCCGGAGCAGAAATTTTGCTGTGCTCTCAGGCCACGGAAGAGCTGATGTGCGTTGGCAAAGTAGAACAGGTTAACGCCGATGGCATTAAAGAAATCCTGAATCAGTTTGGCGGAAAAGTGCCGGTGATTGCACCCATTGGTTACGGCACAAAGGGCGAGCGCTTCAATATTAATGCAGACTGGGCTGCCTGCCAGGTTGCCGTGGCTTTAGATGCAAAGAAATTAATATTTCTGACGGATCAAGACGGCATTCTGGACAAGAATAAAAAACTGGTTTCACGTGCAAATTCTTACATGATTAATGAAATGATCAGCGACGGTACAATATTCGGCGGTATGTTTACTAAAGTTAAAGCCATGATGACCGCATTGGAAGCCGGCGTGAAATCGGTTAGCGTTTTAAACTCGGGAGAAGCTGCGAAAGCGTTGCTGAGCGAAGCTGCCGGAACATTGCTGACAGATAGTTATATGAACAGGGAAGTGATTCATGAGCGAGCGCTCTAACGAGACACAAGAACGGCTGCAAGTATTGCGTGAGCTGATCCGTGAAGGAGAAGCCAGTACTCAGGAAGAGTTGTGCAATGCTTTAAAGCGCAAGAAATACAACGTGACTCAAAGTACGGTGTCGCGTGACTTGCGTAGGATCGGTGCGGTCAAAGCCAATAATAGTGAAGGCGAAATTATTTATCTTTTGCCAGAACAGCATTTGGCGCAAATTCCCCGTACCACCACTCACGATATCAGCCAGTTGATTGTGGAGATCCGGTCCAATGAAAGTATGGTGGTTCTTCACACAACACCGGGGTCAGCCAGCTTAGTGGCGGCGGAGCTTGATCGTGTACGTTCGTCGATTGGAATTTTAGGAACGCTGTCCGGTGATGACACTATTTTTGTCGCGCCGGTGTCAGTGAAGCAAATTTCGAAAATAGAACAAAGAATTAGAAATGAATATCTTTAAGAAGGATGGAAATATGACAACAACCCAAAATTACGGACAAATTAAGGGACCAATTGTGATGATTGGCTTCGGCTCTATCGGAAGAGGAACTTTACCTCTGATTGAGCGTCATTTTACTTACAACAAAAATCAAATGGTCGTGATTGATCCAAGCGATGCAGACCGCAAATTGTTAGATGAGCGCGGTATTAAATTTTTGCACCTTGGAATAACGGCTGATAATTATCAAGAGGTCCTAAGACCATTGCTGACGTCAAGCGAAGGACCGGGCTTTTGCGTAAATTTATCGGTAGACGTTTGTTCGCTGGATGTAATGAAGCTTTGCCGTCAAATCGGTGCATTTTATATTGATACCGTTGTTGAACCATGGGCCGGTTTTTATTTTGACGCTTCGAAAAAGGCTTCTGCGCGTTCAAACTATGCTTTGCGTGAAACAGTTTTGGAAGAAAAAGCGAAGAGTCCCGGGGGCATCACTGCGGTTTCCTGCTGTGGCGCAAACCCAGGAATGGTTTCGTGGTTTGTGAAACAGGCTTTGATCAACTTGGCTTTGGATATGGAAATTCCTTTTATAGTGCCAACAAACCGGCTTGAATGGGCGATGCTCATGCAAAAAGTAGGAGTGAAAGGAATTCACATTGCTGAACGTGATTCGCAACGTTCGTCTAACCCAAAACCGGTAAATAACTTTGTTAACACATGGTCTGTAGAGGGTTTTGTAAGTGAAGGAATGCAGCCGGCGGAATTAGGCTGGGGAACATTTGAAAAGTGGATGCCATCTAATGCTGAAAGACATGAGACCGGCTGTCAGGCCGCAATTTATCTTCAGCAGCCCGGTGCTAACACTCGTGTAAGAACTTGGTGCCCGACGTTGGGCCCTCAGTACGGACGTTTGGTTACTCATAACGAAGCAATTTCAATAGCAGATTACTTTACGATCGGCAGTGGCAAAGATGCGACTTACCGTCCGACATGCCATTACGCTTATCATCCTTGTAATGACGCCGTACTTTCATTAGAAGAAATGTTCGGCCAAATCGGTGAGCGCCAAAGCACACAAACCATTCTTGATGAGAACGAAATCGTAGATGGTCTGGATGAGCTGGGTGTTTTATTGTACGGCCACTCAAAGAATGCCTATTGGTATGGGTCACAGCTTTCAATTGAAGAAACCAGAAAACTGGCTCCCTACCAAAACGCTACAGGCCTGCAGGTGACTTCAGCGGTCATTGCCGGAATGGCGTGGGCCCTGGAAAACCCGGAAGCGGGAATTGTAGAAGCAGATGAAATGGACTTTAAACGCTGCTTGGAATTTCAATTGCCTTACCTTGGACCTGTAAAAGGGTACTATACGGATTGGACGCCATTAAAAAACCGGCCGGGGTTTTTCAAAGAAGAAATCGACTCTTCTGACCCATGGCAGTTCAAAAATGTTCTGGTTCGCTAGTTAGTTGTTGTGGGGCCGCCGGATTCCGGCGGCCTTTTTTTTATTATAATCATGATTTAGTTGGCTCCGCCCAATTCCCTCAATAGAATATTATTAACGAGGGATCAGCATGCAACTTTCAAAACACATTATTTTACTTGTATTGTTTTCTCTAACAGCCGGATTAGTTTCGGCGGCTGAAGAAGGGGAAGAGAATCCCTTAGTGGCCGATACTTTTACTAAGAAAAAACATGTTCGCTATTTTTCAGACTATGAAACTGTTGTTACAAATTACTTAGAGGCAGGTGATCTTCAGTTTAGCGCTGCCGGTGGATATGTTATTTCAAAAGCTGGTATCGAATCAACAAATGCAAGTCCGACGGTGTATTCACTTGATAGCAACGGCAGCAAATGGTTAGCCGGTGTATCAGGAAAATACGGATTGTCTGACCAATTTAGCATTGGAACTCAGTTAACTTATGTAACCGGAACTACGGAAAACTCTTCGACGATTTCGGGAACACCAAGTTCTTCGACAAATAAAACCAGTGGAATTCAGGATTTCAAATTACGTGGCCAATTCGCGTTGGCTTTAAGTTCATTCGGATATTTAGCCGATGTTCAGTATAATCCCTCTATCGGAAAGGCTTCTTTCAATAATATGACTGATGAGGGAAATGCCTACCATGAGCAAAGCACTGTAGGGATTGAAAATTATCTGATCTTCAAGTCTTCAACAGTGAAATGGGGCGGAATTTTTGGCTATCAGTATGCTTTCCTGGGGGAAGACGAACAGATTTCATCAACTGGCACAGCCTCAACGAGGGAAATCAGTGGTGGTAATTCGTTAACGGCCGGAGGCTTTGCTGAATTTGAAAAATTTTATCATACAAATTTGGGGCTCAGTTACCAAAGACAAGAAAGTAAAACAACAACTACGGCTGCGGGTGTGGTAACTGAACTGCCGGTGTTAGACTACTTGTCGTTGATGGCCACTATGCAATTTAATATTTCACGCAAAGTTTCAATTGTGCCGCAGTTTCAATATGTAACTTTACTAAATAAAGATATAGACCCGTTATTTAATTACAGCCAAGTGGACTTAATCGGCATAGCTGCCGAAATCAGAATGTTGTTTTAAACAAAGATTGTCATGACGGTGCGTCTCTTGCAATTGATCGTGCCAGGGTATGGCATTAATAAAACAGAAAAAACTGGCACTAGTACTTACAGGCGGCGGGGCACGTTCGGCCTATCACGCGGGTGTTTTGTCTGCCTTGCAAAAACTTTTAAAAAAGAATGGCCATACCTTAAAATTCGATATTTATTCAGGGATTTCCGGCGGAGCTATAAATGCCACTTTCTTGGCGGCGAGAGCCGAAAACCTGCCGAAGGCTATCAGAGCACTTAAAAACAACTGGGCGCGAATTTCAGTAGAAGATATCTTGGATGTAAATGGTTTTGATATCTTCAGAAAAGCCAGTCATCTAGTTTTGCAGTTGGGCGGCGGCGGATTATTTAATAGATTTCCGACAACGCAGTTTATGGATACCGCTCCGTTAGCCAGATACTTACAAAAAAATATTAATTTTAAAAAACTGGACGGTCACATCGATACAGGATTACTGGAAGGCGTGGCTGTCAGTGCAACCAACTATGGAACGGGAAGTGCCGTCACATTTTACGATGGATCCGCAAATATTATTCCGTGGAGCCGGTCTCATTATACTTCTCAGCGGGTCAGACTTTCTGTGAATCATGTTTTAGCGTCGGCTTCGATACCGTTGGCGTTTCCTCCGGTCAAAGTGATGACTTCATATTACGGAGACGGCGCTATCAGAATGAGATACCCCATGAGTCCGGCTATTCATATGGGGGCCGATAAAATTTTGGCGATAGGGCTTCGCAGGCCTCGGTTGCCGGAAGAAACTTTGAAACTGAATCAATCTCTTGAAATGAAAAGCGTACAACTGACAGATATTCTCGGTGTTGTATCGCATTCACTCTTTCTGGACGGTTTGGATGACGATCTGGAAAGAATGCACAGAGTGAATCGCTACATGGAGATCATGAGAAACTATCCTGAACTGGAAAATCCGGAAAACTTGAAAGTTATTCCTGTTTTGGCGATGAGGCCATCAGAAGATTTAGGTGTGATGTCAAGAGAAGCTCTAAAAAAAATGCCAAAGATCTTTCGGCATTTTTTGAAAGGCCTTGGTGTCAGCGATTATCATGGCGGGGATACTTTAAGTTATCTGGCATTTGATAAAAGCTATTCCGAAAAATTAATTGCCTTGGGCCAAAAAGATGTTGCGGAACAGAAAGATCAAATTCTTGAATGGTTCGAAACGCCGGGCCCGAATTTACGTGCCTCTACGCCTCCGGCTCTTGATCATTGATAACAAAGTCACACCGAACAAGTGGCTTTTTATTCTAAAACTTTTTTAAAATAATTCACAATCGTTAATGAATGAGCAGCGCTGGTTCTCAAGATTGTCTGTAAGTGATCACCAGGGTAAGTTAAACTTCCGGGCTGGCTGCCAAATGCTTTATATAAGTCCCATTGATTTTTTGTCGGGACAGTTAAATCGTTTGTGGCGATCATCATCCAGATATTTTTTTTGCCTGAAAAATTCACGAAATCCATTGGCTCAATTTTAATATGTTGGCTTAAGGCATTTTGGTAAGCATCTACAGATTCAAAATTAAAATGCGCCATTCGGTCTTCACGAAGTTTAGATAAGTGGCTTTCGGTGCTTTTCGCAATGACTTCCGGCATGCCGGCTCCGCCCACGATCAACGCGGCAGCAGAAACGCGGCGGTCGAATCCGGTTACCAGAGCGGTCGAAATTGCTCCTACACTTGTACCGAGCATTCCTAATTGCTTAGGTCGTTTCGGTGCTAAGTATTCGATAACGTGACGAACCGCTGACAGAGCTCGTAAGGCACCGCGGTCGTGCATGTTCATATCAATTTCATTTAATGTATCGAAATCCCAATTGGTAACAACAGCGGCTCTCAATCCGTTGGCACACAGATGAGCTGCATAACCCCAGTCCAGTGCATTTACTCCTCCGGTCGGAGGCATTACAATTACTGTTTTTAAATCCTTTGCTTTGCTTTCGGAAAATTTGCGCACGAAGGTAGTCAGCTTAATTTTGCCGGGCTTCATTGTGACCGGGTCTTGTGCGGTTAACTCAACATTTACGCGGCGGCAAAGCTCCAGCAAAGTGGTGGCGTCGGTTTCAACGGCGGTGACTTGAGGATTATAAGTGCGTGAGATTAGGTCTAAAACATCTTGTGGGGGAGCTGCAAAAACAGAAGTGGCTAACAAAAGGCATAAAGAAAAACTTTTTAACATAATGACCTCGGGTGCGGCCATTATAACC
>JANWIU010000105.1 GCA_025449725.1 Pseudobdellovibrio sp. | reverse complement strand
GAGGTATTCATCTCGCCTTTTTCTTTAATGAATTTTTTTACTTTGCTTGTAACAACTAATACATCAGCCATGGTGTCTCCATTCGTTTATTTTGACATTAAAAGCGTTACATACGACCTGAGGCTTGACAAATAAACCCTGGTTTTTGATGCAACGCTTCTATAGCTTCAGACGAAATAGATCACTAATGACGACTACTGAACTTGTTGTTGCGGAACTTTGCTTTCATCAACAGTTACATTCACTTCTACGCGGCGGTTAGCTTGGCGGCCAGTCGTAGTTGAGTTGTCACCAACCGGATTTGCTGGGCCCATTCCAACTGCTGAGATAGTTTGTGCCGGCATTCCGTTCATAACTAACTGGCTTTTTACGGCTTCAGCACGTCTTTGTGAAAGGGTTTCGTTTACTTTAGTTGAACCTGTGCTGTCAGTGTAACCTTGAACAGTTAATACATTTTCAGGGTACTTTTTCATGATTCCGGCCATTTCAGCCAAATCCGTTTTTGCACGAGCTTTTAAATCTGCTTTTCCTGTTTCAAAAAGAATGTCGCTTTTCAATTTAGAAACTAAGCCTTGCTCAGTTCTTTTTGTTTCAGCAACTTTTGCCAGTTCTTTAGCTTGATTGTCCATACGACGACCAATCAGGCCTCCGATAGCTGCACCCGCAGCCGCTCCGATAACTGCACCTTTACCGGTGTCACCGTTATTACGCCCCACGATGGCGCCTAATGCCCCACCTGCTGCGGCACCAATACCCACACCTTTAGATGTGTTAGGATTTTCTTTCATGCTTTCGCATCCGCTCAAAGCTAAAACTGCAGTTATAGCTAATAATAAAACCTTTTTCATATGTATGACTCCTTTAAAAACTTTTGGTTTTTTAAACTAACTAGTCGGTATGCATCGATCAAGCCAATTAATTTATTTTTTTGTAGAAAACTGCAGAAGTTCTGCCTTGCGCAACTTCTGATCTTCTGAGGGGCTAATCCAGACATAAGCATTGCGCTCTGTCGACTCGGTGCACTCTACGTCGGTAAACGCCGGTGACCAGGTCCCTGAATTTAAGTGCTCAACAAAACCGTAGTATTCATGGCGGGGAATGTGCGTATGGCCGTAGATGACACGTTTAACTTGCGTGATTTCAGCCTGTTTCGAAAGTAGAGCTTCGCTCGGTTCTTTGTACTCAGAAACCAAAGAAGTTACAGATCGTGCATAGAAAAGAAAAAATGGAAGTAAAAGTGCAAGGGGCAGAAAAATCCAGTAAAGAGAAATTCCTAAATAGTCGTTTAAAGTTGAAACGATAAAAAAGACCACTCCAAAAATAAAAGTGATAAGAAACAGACGGTCTAACCACAACTCTCTTGCGATAAGAAAAGGATTATTTACCGCCGGAGTAACAAAAAGTTCTTGAAGCTGTCTCACCATCGCCGGCGTTGCCTGTGAAGTTTCAGCGGCCCGATTTACCAGTTGTTCACGGCTGGTTTCACCTTTAAAAGGTATCGCGAACCGATCTACGGTTACGTGCCACAATGTTGCTGTCGAACCCCAAAGCCATGTCCACATAATGAGTGGCTGTGCAGTTACCAGATATTTTAAAAAAAAGCGGATGTATTCCGGAACTGACATAATATAATTTTTTTCAACATGCGGATTAAAAAGCCCCAGACCGTTCATCATATATCTGCAAGCCACATTGCCGAAGGGAAGCCTTACAGAAATTTCGTTATAATCCAACAAAAAGGGATTCAATGGATTTTCGCAAATACAATACGGGTCTTGTTGGTGTCCGTGCTCGATGAGGGTGTCGCCGTTACTTATGTAAAACCAATTCGGAAACACGACGCGCGATTGTTCTTCCAGAGTTAAAACCAAAGATTCTCGAATTTTATCCTGAACTTCCGGAAAATGCATTTCAACATCATGGTTACCCGGAATAATGACAAGCTTGTGGCCGTTTTTAACAAACTGACTGAGGGCCTCCATGAAAGGCTTATGCTCTTCGAGTATAATTTTTATTTTAAACAAAGACTTTTCCAGTTGAGGGAAAAGACCTCTTCTTGTTTCGATCCAGTTAATTTTATAAATCGGCTTCGCCGGTAAACTCATCACGCTGTCAAAATCAAAAATGTCGCCATTTAAAATCAGCTCAACCTGGTTTCCATTCGCTTCTTTTTGGATATGATCAACAAATTGCACCAGTGATTCATCAATGTAAAATTCTTTTGTCTTAAATTTTTTCCAAAGTGGGTGTTTAGATCTGGATTTGTGCCGCGGCGGTTCCGGATCCGTTAAATGAAGGTCGCTGATTATAGCTGTATGCAGTAAACTCACGATGACATTCTTTCACAAATTGGCTTAAAATCAACTTATGAACACCGGCTATCTTAAAAACTTAAAAACTCCAATTGTTATCGCCGGTCTCGGTAAAAGTGGAAACTCAGCAATTAGTTTACTTTTGGCTGCCGGTTTTCAAAAAGAACAGCTGATCCTGTTTGACGAAAAATCTCCGCAGGCGAAGGTGTCTGATCCGGAAAAGCTTTTGCAGCTCAAACCACAAACAGCCGTGGTCTCTCCGGGAATTCCGTTATCGGCCCGTTGGCTTCAGCAACTGAAGACGGACGGTTGCCATATTACCTCTGAAATTTCACTTGCCGCCAGTCTTATCACGACGGAAAAAATCATTGGCGTAACCGGAAGCGTGGGAAAGAGCACAGTTACGTCTCTGTTGGGAGCAGCTGTAGTAAGTTTTGATCCGCACGCGTTTGTCGGAGGAAACCTGGGAATTCCTTTCAGCGACTACGCCGTTAAAAAACTGCAGGGCGAAATGCCGGCTTCATGGATTATTCTCGAGCTATCCAGTTACCAACTTGAAAATTGCAAGAATTTACAGCTAGAACACTCAATCATTACGTTTTTGTCAGCAAATCACTTAGAGCGCTACAGAAGTTTGGAAGAATACTACAGCACTAAATTTATTATTACGGACATCACAAAAGGTGTTTGTATCATGAATAAAACCTCTGCGGACTGCGAAAACTATGCAAACTTAAGCCGTTCAAAAGTAAGTTTTGTAAATTCTAACTACTTTTCTAAGAAGGAATTCTTAAACGACCTCACACTGATCGGGAGCCATAACAAAGATAATTTTTCACTCGCTGCCGAAATGGCTGTGCTTTGCCGGTGGCCGGTGGCCAGCTTTGCAGCGATGACTGCGTATAAGGGACTTTCTCACAGATTAGAACATGTAGGCACCGTAAGAGGCGTTACCTATGTCAATGACAGTAAAGCAACTGCGATGGATTCGGTTCTGGTGGCAACAAAAGGTTGTCTTGAAGGATTAACATCGGAAAATAAATTATTTTTACTGCTTGGCGGGAAAGATAAAAATCTTCCTTGGGAACAGTTGGCGGTATTAGCTAGCAACGAAATCATAACTCCTGTTTTTTTTGGCCAGTGCGGTCCACTCGCAAAAGAAAAAACAGAATTATCAGGTGAATGCTTTGAACATCTTGGCAGCGCAATACAGTATTGCCAACGTCGGGCAAAAGGCGGAGATGTTGTGTTGTTAAGCCCCGGCGGCACAAGCCTGGATGAATTTAAAAATTTCGAAGAACGTGGAGATTTTTTTAAAACTCTCGTTTTAAGTGAACAAAAAAACTAATCGCCGAAGTTGATGGCTGAAATCTGTTGGCTATCAACACTTAGAACCTGAGAAAATATTTTTTCATTTTCAAGATTGTTCAATACGACTTCTTTTGCGCCTTCAGGCACATTAAACATAATGAATCCGCCGTTAGCCTGAGGTGTTGAAGCGAGCTCACCTTCTTTGGTAAAATAAACCACATTAGACTTATCATAATTGTCTGCAGCAAGATAAACTTCATATTTAAGCTGCGGGGTGAAACCGATAATCGTTCCGTGTGCAGGAAGATCGTTAATTAATTTACTTTGTTTGATCTGATTAAGCCAGTTTTCCTGAATCATAGGAATATGGGCATAGTCTTTCTTTCCACTTTGAACCAGGCGCAGCGGCACGTACTGCGGATCGGCTGTTCTAACAGTAAAGTCAGATACATTGTTTTCAACATAGCTTCGAAAAGAGGCTGAGCCTTCCGCCGTTTGAATGATTTCATCCTGACTACTTAGGTAAATGTCAGTTTCAACCGGATCAGCGGTAAAGGCATCATAAGAACGGATCATTTGGCTGACAGGAATATTCTTTGAATAAATATTTTGAAAAGAAATCGAACCGGCTTCGGCCGTAAATAATTGCGAACCGATGATGTGATTATTAGCGAAGGCCACAACATCATAAGATCCAGGATCTACTCCGACAAACATGAAGTAGCCATTTGAAGTCGTTTCAGCAATGACACTGGACGGATTTAAAAACTGATCCAAGTAAACGGCTCTTGCATTTAAAGATTTTTCAATCTGAACCTGTGCGCCGGCCATGGGTTGTCCATCAACAAATACGCGTCCGATTAAAACCGGCAACCCCTGTTTAATTTGAATCTGCTGTTCCCTGGCGACAATGTTGACTGCATTTGAAAGCCAACTTTTAGTAAACATCGGTGTTTCGGCTCTCTCTCCCGCCATGCGGATAGAAACTACATTATTGTAAATTTGAGATGGATCATAAATTCTTGCAATGGTTGAAGACAACAATGAAACATTAGAAAATTCATCAGTTGCCCGTGTAAATACTTTTTGATCATTAAAGATTGTTGCGGCCAAAACAGTTCCACCACTGGTGGCAGAGGGAGCCGCCTTAAAGCTTGCAACAGAAGAAGAGCCGCCTGATTTCCCTTTTGCTGCAACGGTGTCTCCGCCCGTAGCCCAATTTACAGAAGCCGAAGGGTTGCCTTTGCCTTGCGAAGGATTACCGGCAAGGGTGCCGTCAGGTCTTTTAACTTTTATGAAAGGGCCCTGCAAGAAGCTTCCGCGGCCTTGCAAGTTTACAAGTCTTTGTCTGTCTTCACCAATAATCAGTCCGCTCTTATCGCGAACCTCTGCTACCAGATAACCATTCGGTGACTCGATTTCTATAGAGTATGTTCCTGCAGAAAGATTAATGCGGCCTTGTTCGCGAACCAAACCGTCTTCAACTCTCTTAATATCAATGATGTGGTCAGTGATTCCGACACCGTCCCGCAATTCAAAATTTCCCTGCACAATGGCCCACCGTCTTTCAGGCGATAGAACCGTCGGGGCATCGGCATAATCAAACGCAGATTCCTGAGGGTCAGAATTAAAAATAACTTTTTCGTAGTCGAAACCCGAATGGTCGTACTGTGCACCCGCAATCACTCGAGATTTGTAAAGCGCAGTTTGATATGCGATGTATTCAGTTTTAGTTAATCGCATTTCCGTTAATTGAAAATGCGGTAAATGAGGTTGCTCATTTAAGTTTGTCAGAAACGTGGATTTGGTAACAGCCACTTCCGGTTTGCTTGCGCGAAGTAACTGACTTTGTTGATAAGCAAAGAAAGCAGGAGTTCTTCTTTCTTGAGTAATCACAATTGGTTTTTGAATAGTTACGACGCGATGATGCTCAGTTTTTGTTGCAAACAAAAAAATGGACGAAACTGCGAATGTGATAATCGCCAAATACGTCGTCAATAAGACTCCTTGACTACTCAAATAGGATACTTAGAACGGCGCCTCTTGGTCAAATGTACCGCCATCATCACGACTTTGGTTAAGCAGCTTTTCAATAACCGAAGCGCGCTGGGCGGCCATCCGCATATCGCTATCGGCAATAACCCAGGCTCTTAGCTCCGGATCTTTTACTTCTCTAATTACTTCCACAGATACGCGGTAGGGCCTCATGGGGCCTAAAATGGTGGCTCTGGTGAAATAACGCTCTTTCAACTTCGGTGTTAATTCAAGCTCAGCAAAGGCTTTATCGTGATAAACTGAGATAACCGTGCGGCCATTCTGGCTGATTTCCCGGACTAGACCAAGGGCTGCTGTAATTGCTACCCGATGCTGCTTAATGGAGTAATTTGAATTTTCAATAACCACGCCGGGCGTAGTGCATGAGCTTAAAATGACTCCAAAAATTAAACTAAAAAGCAGGCGGGTTGTTAACATCACTTTTATTATTTTCCTTGCGCCTTATTCCAGTCACTTAAAAACATTTCAATTCCTTTAGTTGTCAGAGGATGACCTGTCATTTGTTGCATAACTTTGTAAGGAATAGTTGCGATGTCCGCACCCAGTAGGGCCGCATGCTGGATG
>JANWIU010000104.1 GCA_025449725.1 Pseudobdellovibrio sp. | reverse complement strand
TCTTTAGTGGATCCGGGCTTAACTTCAATCAATATGTCAGATAAACGGATTTGAGGGTTTTTAGCATACCAAGCTTTCATATCTGATTCGGTAACCGCATTTTCTTCAACTTTTTTACCGAGTTCTTTCTCAAGTAAAGCTTTATACATTTCTTGGTTTAGACGGTCCAATACGATTGGGTCTTTATCATAGCCACGTTTTTTTGCTTCTTGAACACCAACTTCGTATCTAACCAGCTCTTCCAAAAAGACTTGTTTGGTTGGAGGATTCACCAGAACTTGCGAAGTAACTTCTTTGTAATTTTTATTGAATTCACCCAAAGTGATTTTTTTTGATCCCACTGTCGCCACAACCGCTGCATCTTTTGAGTTCTGTGCAAACGTGTTTAAAGAAACTAAAAGCAATGCTGATAAAATCCATTTCATAGTGGTTCTGTCCTTTGTTGTCGGTGCAGATTTAATGCTAACGTCAGGCCTTCGATACGCCAAACAAATTGGCCGCCTGTTGCTTTGCAGCAAAGAGTTGATTTTGTAGGGTTTTTGCTAACTCCGGCGATCTTGGATCATCGGATTTTGTGACAGGCCCGAAAGGTCCAGTCCATACAATCACAACACGCGCGAACGGTTTTGGAAAGTAAGCTTTATTCCATGATTTTGGAAAATTCCAGGCGGATTCACAGTAAGCACTTCCAGCAAAAATTTCTGCCTTGAGCAATCGAGACAATTCAAAAACTCCCGGCTTAACTTCGTAAATAGGACCCTTTGGACCATCAACCGAGATGTTACAGCTTCGACCTTTTTTAACCAGTTCAATAAGCCCCTTAAGAGCTGTGATTCCACCACGTGTGGATGAGCCGCGCGAGGCCTTTCCACCCAAAAGAGAGTAAACAACGTTCATGATCTCGCCATCTTTACTTGTTGAAATCATTGTGGAAAGTTTGTACCGGAGGGCCATTTGGAGCAAGGGCCCCTCATCACCATGAAAGTGCGCAAGGATGTAGGGAGATTTGTTTTTAATAAGCTCTTTTAAGCGATCCGGCTCATGAATTTCAACACGCCAAGTGGCGACCATAAGCCGATAAAAAATCCACGCAATAAAACCGAGAACGTAAGTTCTGATTTTGCTCATGCTTAGTGATGAAGTGCTTTTTTAAATTCTTCAGTTAGCTTAGGAACAATTTCAAAAGCATCGCCTACAATTCCGTAAGTCGCTTTTCGAAAGATCGGCGCATTAGGATCATTGTTGATAGCAACGATAACTTTACTGCCGCTCATACCTGCTAAATGTTGAATAGCGCCTGAAATGCCGACTGCAATATAAAGAGTCGGAGCAACTGTTTTGCCGGTTTGCCCGACTTGCATTGAATGACCTACCCAACCTGCATCTACGACTGCGCGCGAAGCTCCAACGGTGGCCCCCAGTACTGCAGCAAGATCTTCTAACATTTTAAAGTTGCCGGCTTCTTTTAAACCACGGCCACCGGAAACAACAATATTAGCTTCTGTTAAATCCAGCTTTTCGCTAGCGCCTTTAACTACAGATTTAATTAATGTTTTAAGAGATGGTTTTACGAATGAAAGCTCAGTCACGTTGGCAGCTTTTGAAGTGTCGGCTGCAGCAACCGGCAGTTGATTCGCTCTCATCAATACAATTTTAACAGATGCATTTTCAAAAACCGCAGTCGCAAAACATTTGCCGGCGTAAAGTGGCTTTTTTACTTTTACATCATCACCACTGACGGTGATTTCAGTGCCATCAGAAACCAGTCCGGCGCCAACCTTCGCGGCGGTGCGTGGAAGTAGATCTTTAGCTGATGAAGAAGCTGAAGCTAATACTAAAGTAGCGCCTGATTTTTGAATCGCTTCTGAAACAGCAGCGGAAAACAACTCCGGATTGTAAACATCAAAAGTAGAGTCTTTATCCAAAAGCACTTCTTGAGCGCCATGACCGCCCAGCTGAGAAGCTCCTGCGGCAGCCTGAGTACCGAGCGCCAGCGCGACTACCGGGCGTCCGGTTTTAGCTGCGAACTGAAGAAGCTCTTGCGAACTTCTTTTTAAATTTGAGTTATTGAATTCGGTTAAAACAAGAATTTTAGACATTTAAAAAACCTTTCAATTAAAGAACTTTAGCTTCATCGCGCAAGCACGTTACAAGCTGAGAAACCTGTGACGAAACATCGCCGGTTAAAAGTTTTACCGATGGCTTTTCCGGAGGAAGAGTATAGCCGGTGTATTTTACTTTTTGTTCAGTCGGTGCAATTCCTAAAGTTGAAAACTCAACTTCTTTGATAACTTTCTTTTTTGCTTTCATGATTCCCGGAAGGCTGGCGTAGCGAGGCATATTTAAGCCTTTGTTTGCAGCCACCAAGCAAGGGTTCATCATTTGAACCACTTCTTTTGCTCCGCCTTCAACATCACGTTCTACAACTGTTCCTTCAGGTGAAGTTTCGAATTTAGAAACAACACTTGTATGGGGAACAGATAAGAACTCAGCAAGCATTTGAGGAACAGACGATTGATTGAGGTCGATTGAAAGCTTTCCTGTGAAAATAAGGTGAGCTCCGCCTTCTGCAGAAATTGTTTGTGCTATAGCTTTTGCAGTTGAAATGGCATCCAAATTTTCAGGAGCATTGATAACAATGGCTTCGTCAGCTCCCATAGCTAAAGCTGTTCTCAGGCTTTCTACAGCGCGGGCTTTAGGGCCACAGGTTACAACCCAAACTTGAGCGCCGGCATTCTTTTCTCTGAATTTTACAGCCTCTTCAACAGCATGTTCATCGTAAGGATTCATCACCCATTTGATGCCCGCTGGATCAATACCTGACTGATCCGGTAGAATTTTGATTTTAGTTTCAGTATCGGGGACCTGTTTTAGACAGACAAAAACCTTCATAGACCCTCTTTGTGTTTCCTCGTGTATTCCGAGTGAGCTTTGAGCTTAAACTTCTAACGTATTCCATAGCCAACATGAACCAATTTGTCTAAATAACGTGTTGCAAAAGATTGAACTAAAGTCGGGCGTCTAAAGTGACAAGTGAAGATGGTGAGAGTATTTTCAATTTATATAAAAAGTACAAAGTAAAACGAGGAAGCTGCTATGTTGAATTTTCTGAAATCGACAGTGGGTCGTAAGTACATTATGGGAATTACCGGACTGGTTTGGATGGGCTTTATTTTAGGTCACATGGCCGGGAATATGCTGATTTTTTTAGGCCCCGAGGCCTTCAATAGCTACGGCCATTCTATTGTTTCAAATAAAATTCTACTTTACGGGACTGAAATAGCCTTAATACTCGCCATCATTGGCCATGTTACAAGCGCGATCAGCCTTACATTGGAAAACCGTGCTGCCAAAGGCACTCGCTATGCGGTAATGCCTAAAGGCGAAAAAGCTTCAACATGGGCCTCTCGCAATATGGGCGCTCAAGGCTCAGCTATTCTGGCTTTCATTATTCTTCATTTGATTACATTTAAGTATGGCGCTCACTATGAAACCACAGTTAACGGTGTGGTGATGCGCGATCTTCATAAGCTGGTTCTGGAAGTTTTCATGAAGCCTGGTTATGTGGCGTGGTACGTTGTTTGCCTTTTGTTGTTATTGTTTCACTTAAGCCATGGTGCTCATTCTGTTTTTCAGTCTTTCGGGATATTAGAAAGAAAAATGCAGGCGCCTCTTAAAAAAATTGCATGGGCCTATGCCGCAGTTGTTGCGGGTGGATTTTTATCTCAACCAATTTATGTTTTTTTAGTTAACCGGTAGTCGGTAATTTTTTTGGGAGCAGAATATGTCATCAGTTTTAGACAGTAAGATTCCAAGCGGTTCGATCGAAAACAAATGGAAGGACAACAAGTTTAAAATGAAACTTGTGAATCCTGCTAACAAAAGAAAACACAGCGTAATCGTTGTTGGAACAGGCCTTGCCGGCGCCTCTGCTGCCGCTTCACTGGGCGAGCTTGGTTATAAAGTAAAAGCTTTTTGTATTCACGAATCACCGCGAAGAGCGCACTCGGTGGCAGCACAGGGTGGAATCAACGCCGCAAAAAATTATCAAAATGACGGCGATTCTATTTACCGTCTTTTTTACGATACTATTAAGGGCGGAGACTTCCGTGCGCGCGAAGCGAATGTTTACCGACTAGCTGAAGCGTCAGTCAGCATTATTGACCAAGCGGTAGCGCAAGGGGTGCCTCTTGCGCGCGAGTACGGCGGACTTCTTTCAAACCGTTCGTTTGGCGGCGCCCAAGTATCACGAACTTTTTATGCCCGCGGCCAGACAGGCCAACAATTACTCTACGGAGCTTATCAAGCTATGATGAGACAAGTAGATTTAGGATCAGTTGAACTTAATACTCGCCGCGAAATGCTGGATCTGGTTGTAGTCGACGGTAAAGCCCGCGGAATTATTGTACGTAATCTTTTAACCGGCGAAATCGAGTCTCATTCTGCGGACGTGGTGGTTTTGGCATCCGGCGGATATTCAAACGTATTTTATCTTTCAACAAATGCAATGGCCTGTGCTGTAACAGCTGCTTGGCGCGCTCATAAGCGTGGATCATACTTTGCAAATCCTTGTTACACTCAGATTCACCCGACTTGTATTCCGGTTCATGGTGAAAACCAGTCGAAGCTAACGTTGATGTCAGAGTCTTTGAGAAATGACGGCCGCGTTTGGGCTTCGAAAATTAAAGGCGACATGAGAAAGCCTCATGAAATTCCTGACAGTGAACGCGATTATTACCTTGAAAGAATTTATCCCAGCTTCGGCAACTTGGCGCCACGTGATGTGGCTTCACGCCAGGCGAAATTTCGTGTGGACGAAGGATATGGAGCTCAAGGGCAAGAGGCAGTCTATCTGGATTTCCGAGACAGCATTAATCGTCTTGGAGAAGATAAAATCTCTGAGCGATATGGAAACCTTTTTCAGATGTATGGAAAAATCACCGGAGAGAATCCTTACAAATCACCAATGAGAATCTTTCCGGCTCCGCATTACACTATGGGCGGACTATGGGTTGATTATAATTTAATGAGCACAATTCCGGGATTGTTTGTCGCAGGCGAAGCCAATTTTTCTGATCACGGCGCTAACCGCTTAGGGGCTTCTGCGCTTATGCAAGGTTTGGCTGACGGGTATTTTGTACTTCCTTATACAGTGGGCGACTATATTGCGAATACACAACTAAAGCCGGTTAAAGATACAGATGACGCATTTAAAGCCGGCCAAGACAGTGTTAAAAATGAAATTCAAAAAATGTTGAACATCAAAGGTTCCCGTTCAGTTGAAAGTATACATAAAGAATTGGGACGTATTATGTGGCAAGATTGTGGAATGTCGCGCAACAAAGCCGGCCTAACTGATGCCATCGGAAAAATCGCAAATTTACGAAAAACATTCTGGAACGATGTAAAAATTCCGGGTGTTGCAAATGAAGTAAATACCGAAGTCGAAAAAGCCGGGCGAGTAGCTGATTACTTAGAACTCGGTGAGCTTATGTGCCGGGATGCTTTATCGCGAGAAGAATCCTGCGGAGGCCACTTCCGTGATGAATATCAGGTGGATGGCGAAGCCAAGCGTGATGATGATAAGTTTTGTCATGTAGCAGCCTGGGAGTGGAGCGGCAGCGCGGATAAAGCGCAGACACGTCACGTGGAAGAATTGAAATTTGAAAATATTAAACTGGCCACAAGATCGTACAAATAGAGGTTTAAGATGAGCAGCGATAAAAATAATATTAATCTAAAATTAAAAGTATGGCGCCAGAAGAATTCTCAGACTGAAGGCGCATTTGAAACTCTTGACGCAAAAAATGTTTCTCCGGATGCTTCGTTTCTTGAAATGCTGGATGCGGTTAACGAAGACTTAATTAAAAAAGATAAAGAGCCTATCGTATTTGATCATGATTGCAGAGAAGGAATTTGTGGAAGCTGCGGTTTCATGATCAATGGCGAAGCTCACGGACCGCAAAAGGGCACAACCGTTTGCCAATTGCACATGAGACACTTCAACGACGGCGAAGAATTGGTTTTAGAACCATGGAGAGCCACTGCGTTTCCGGTCATTAAAGATTTAATGTGTGACCGAAGCGCTTTAGATCGCATTATCAGAGCCGGCGGATATATTTCCGTAAATACCGGCAATGCTCAGGATGCGAATAATATTCCGATTCCAAAACCCGATGCTGATGAAGCGTTTATGTCTGCAACCTGTATTGGTTGTGGCGCCTGCGTGGCGTCTTGCAAAAATGCTTCAGCGGCACTTTTTACAAGTGCTAAGATCACTCACCTGGCGCTGTTGCCACAAGGTCGCGTTGAACAAGATCAGCGCGCCTTAGACATGGTAGCGCAAATGGATGCGGAAGGTTTTGGTGCTTGCACGACAACCGGCGCGTGTTCTGCCGCTTGCCCGAAAGAAATTTCTTTAATTAACATTGCAAAAATGAACCGCGAATATTTACGCGCCAGCGTTCTTAAAAAAGAAGAATTGTCTGGTGGCGGCGACGGATAGGCGAAACTTTTGAATGATTTTTTAAAGATATTTTTAGTTCTCTGCTCAATGGTTGCAGCCTTTTTTGTCGGAAAAGGCTACGGAGAACAAACGTTTCTTGCCAGTGATGATTACAAAAACATCGCAAAGACCAAAGATGAACTGGATTACGCCCGTAACGAACTTGAAAACGCCAAAGCTAAACTTCAAAACATAGTTAACGGGGCCGGCAACCAAAAAACCGATGAGCTACTGGCGCAGATTCTTCAGGTTTTCTTAGCCGATCTGGGATTACAGATTCAAAATCGTGACCTTATCCTTCAGCAAGCGAAGAACACAGCTTCGGCCGGCGCCCCTGCTAAGCCCGAACAGAAGCCATCAGAGGTTCAGCCCTTACCAATGAGTCCAAAAATGATGGCTATTGCGAAACAATTTACTGACCCGACGCCAACTTGGGCGCTTACAAACTCCAAGACTGATCAAGAAGAAAAAAGACGCAGGCAACTTAAGTCTGATGAATGGATGTTATTAAATTCGGAGTTTAATAAAAAATTACTGAATAGGGTGACTCTTAAAAATTTCAAGGAGTACTTGGCTAATGCGAATCCTGAAATTGCAGAATGTGATGCCTACTTGGGTCGGTTTAAAGGTAGTTTCAAAGGCGAGGATGGCTCTAGCCAGGGTTCTATCAGCTTTGAACTTCGTAACGATAAAAATATTTTTGAAGGAAAAGTTTCATGGATGAATTCGCCGAATCCACCAATCTCAACCAATATTAGTGGCAATTGTGGATTAAGAGCAGATCCTTTGATGGCACGTTTTTTTACCTTGTCAGACACACTTTCATTACAAGTTTACCCGATTTCCGACCGTTCTGAGCTTATTGGAAACATGTATGAAAAGCTTGCGGCAGGTACCGTTAAAAAGGTCGGCACTTTTAGGATTCGAAGACTAAATATCTGATTTTTACCAGCACATCACGTCATAACGAAAACCAATAGCGTCCAAAAAAATGCGCAATACGGAATATTTAACCTTTGCCGGATGGCGCATATGTCTCAAAATCGGACGACATCCTCGATTATATCAACATTAAGAGCAGCAACTAGACTTTCATCTAAATAAAAACCCTCCCTCTGACGATGAGTTAAGACGGGCAAACGAAAGGTTTATTTATGAAAAAAGTCGGAAAGTTGATGGAAGATCTTGGATTTAACAAGAATGGCTCCGACTCTGCTAAAGAAGCCTTCATTAAATATTTAATCAAACAATCTACAGGACACGATGTTGTTACTCCGAGTGAAAAACGGGCTATTCAGGAAAATCCGCAAAAAATTGTGAGTTTCCCGCGCCAGTTGGCATTTGATTTTAACGATGAAGAATCTTCGCCAAGGAAAAAGGCGTAATTGCACGCGTAGCTCCTACTAATTATTCGCAGACAAATTAAAGCAAAAAGAATATATTTGAGCCTTGATAAAGAACAAATATTTTCATGATATTTTTGCGTTCAAGTCCCAGCACGATTCGGTAATTGATGCTGTTCGCGCTATGTCCGTTCTGAGCATCATTGCTTTTCACGTGATCGTTGGCGTAACTCAAATTTATGATTTTGCGAGAACTAAAGAATACATCTTATCGATGCCGTTGCTGCTTCAGCCTTTATGGCAGGGCGAAAAAGGTGTAGATGCTTTTTTTCTGATAAGTGCATTGGTGTTGGGGCTGCCTCTTTTCAACCGTATTGAATCTTTCGACTGGTCGTCCACGCTTTCATTTTATAAAAAAAGATTTTTCAGAATCTACCCGTTGTTTTTAGTAGCCCTGATTCTTTATACGGCTGCTCAATGGAGTTATTTCGGTCAGTATTTTTTTACAAATTTACTTTTGATTAATAATTTAATCGAAGGCCACAGAACGATTATCCCGGTGGGCTGGTCCTTACTTGTCGAAGTACAGTATTATGCCGTTCTTCCGCTATTTTTGTGGCTTTTGAAAAAATCAAACCAAAGAGCCGTCCTATTATGTATTGGAATTTTAGCATCTTTTTTTATTTGTTATTGGAGATTGGCCACTCACAGTGAAATGTACCTGCGCCCACTGACGGATATTTTTCTGGCGGAAGACCACTCTCATTTTACGGCTTTAATCGGTGAGTATTTGTACGAATCTAATTTGACGAGGTTCGGCCCTTTTGCTGTTGGTCTTTTACTTGCGTATTTCAAAGTTTTTTACGAAAAAGAAATGAAGCAAATGTTTTCGCGAACGGGCCCTTCTGTTGTGATCTTTGTTGCCGGTTTAATTCTGGTGCTTTTAGGATTTGCTATTCCTGTTTACGATCCACAGTCGTTTTACAATCAACCCTTTTCTCCGTCTTTGAATGCGTTTTACCTTTGTACTCATAGGCAAATTTTTGCGTTGGGATTAGCTCTATTAATGGTGGGAAGCTGGTACTCTTATATTTCTCCGTTTAGCGTATTAAGAGGAATCAGTAATAGCCGCTTTTGGCTTCCGTTTTCGCGCTTATCATTCCCTATTTATTTGTTTCATTTTCCTTTCATAGCCGTGGCTGCTGTTATGATTTTCGGGACAACAAACGTAAAAGAGATTAGTACCGTTAGCTTTTTTCAAGGCTTAGGTCTGTTTGTTTTGGCCAGCGTGCTCACTCTATTATTTTCAATTCCCCTACATATCTCTATAGAAAGGCCCCTAATCGAACAGGGCCGCGCCAAGTCATACAAGACGATG
>JANWIU010000103.1 GCA_025449725.1 Pseudobdellovibrio sp. | reverse complement strand
GGATTTTCTTTTTTGAGGATTTTTCCTTTTTTTAAATTTTCCTCTTAAATAAAATGCGATCTCTTGCAAGCGTGACGCGTTTCGCCCGCTTCCTGCGGGCGTCTGCAAGAGAGGACAGGAGTCCGCGTCGAATTTTATTTAAGAGGAAAATTTAAAAAAAGGAAAAATCCTCAAAAAAGAAAAGCCCGCCGCTCTAGCCTACGGACTTCATCCACTGAATCATCGATTGCACCGGTTGCCCGTTCGCGCCTGATGTCAAATATGGTCCCTGCGCTTTGTCTGTCCAGGAATAAATATCTAAGTGTGCCCACTTCAAGCCGTTACAGAATTTTTCTAAGAACAATGCGGCCGTAATGGCGCCGCCAAAACCTTCGCCTGAGTTTTTGAAATCCGCAAAGTTTGATGACATGGAAGAAAAATACTTTTGAACTAATGGCATTCTCCAGTTTGGTTCGCCCGACTGCTGGCCCGCCTGTTGAATTTGCGCTGCCAGTTTATCGTCGTTTGAAAATAAACCTGCGGTGTCCGCGCCTAGCGCCACCTTGATAGCACCGGTTAACGTTGCTAGATCAATTAGGTATTCCGGAGTCTCTTTTTGTTTTGCGGCCACATCCATGACATCAGCAAGCACCAATCGGCCTTCGGCGTCCGTGTTGTCGATCTCTACCAGGTAGCCCGCTCTTGATTTGTAAACGTCGCTTGGCCGCATTGATTTCGCGTCCACTGCGTTTTCTGCCAGGGCTAAATAAAAGTCGCAAGGGCGGGAGAATTTTGAATGAATGGCCCAGTAAGCAAGCCCTATCACAGCTGCTGCTCCGCCCATGTCTTTTTTCATTAAGCGCATACCGGAAGATGGCTTGATATCCAATCCACCGGTATCGAAGGTGATTCCCTTACCGACAAACGCAATTGGTTTTTTTGCAGATTTCTTTTTAGGCCGGTACTGAATATGAATCATTCGCGGCGGAAACTCCGCTCCTTTACCCACAGCGTGATGCAGCCCCATACCTTCTTGCAAAAGTTTTTTATCATCCCACACTTCAACTTTTACGGTGTCTTTAGGTAATGACAGATTTCGCTTAATAGCCTGTTCAATTGTTTCAGGATTAATTTCATTAGGAGGCAAATTTACAAGGTGTCTGGTCAATTGAACGGAAGCAGCTTCCAATTGAGCGGCTTCAATTTCTAATCTTAGTTTTTCTGATTTTGGTTGCTTGCCTTCGCCGAAAAGCTTCACCGTGATGGAAGGCACTTCATTTTTATACACGCTTAAATAGTTGTACGTCGCCAGCTCCATTCCCACGATAAGACCGCGCAAGTCGCCTTCTTGCAAATCTAACAATTGTAGATTTACTTCACTGATTTTTTGCGACTTAAACTGTGCGATCAGCGATGCACCTTGATCGCGAAACCAAGCGTAGCTTGATTCGTCTAATAATCCACTGTGCTGACCTTTGCTTGGGCTATGCACCTGTAAAATCCAAACTGCATTTTGCTTACCTGTAAAACTGATTGTCTTCTTTTCAGAATTTAAAAGCAGATCTTTTTGAGAATCCACTGCATGAAGTTCGACAAATTTTTTAAACATTTTTTTTCGTTCTAAGGACTTTCTTTGTGCCAGCACATAGACAACGGCATGCGGTGATGAGCCCTTCGGATTTATTTCAAATTTGAGATTCGATTTCAGCGCAGATTGAATGCTCACGGATTCTCCTATCTAAGGTCCTTTTACTTTGATATAATGGTGCCCAACTATGACGTTTGGATCAACCAATAACCCCTCGACTCAAAGCAATCGAAGCAGCGCCAATTCAGGCACTTCTGATTCGCTTCGTATTGGGTTATTCAATGCAGAAAATCTTTTTCTGCTTTTTGATCATCCGGTTCCGCTACATTACATGAAATTGAATGAGGCCCAATGGCAGGCCCTTTCAGGCTCAGTTTACGAAAACAAAGCTTTGCCGAAGTGCATACAAATCGCCCAAATTATCAAGGGAGAGCTCCCCGACATTATGATGATGTGCGAGGTCGGCGGACTGGAATCACTAAAAAACTTTAATCGGCTGTTTTTAGACGATCTTTATGAAGTGGCATTAATTGAGGGGAACTCGGACCGTAATATCGACGTCGGATTTTTAATTAAACGAGACCGCAAGCTCACGCACATTTTGAACAGCCATAAAGAGCGCCCGCTGAATTTTTTGTATCCTCATGAGTCTTTGTCCAAAAAAACAGGGTATCCGATTAAAGCTTCGACCCAGTATTTTTCGCGAGACTGCGCGGAACTTAAATTGACCAAATCCGGCGAAGCGGAACCCTACTTGATTATTCTTCTGACTCATTTGAAGTCCAGACTGGACCCTGAACGCATAGATCCGGGCGGTACCGAACGACGCACAGCCGAGCTTAGAACCTGCATAGACATTTACAAAGAATTGTCCTTTAAGCATCCGGCTACGCCGATTATTTTCGCCGGCGATATGAACGGTTACGCCGGAAAAACCAATACCGATGTGGAATTTGCGCCCTTGTACGCAGAGACAGATTTGCAGGATGTACTTGAGCTAGCGAATCTAAGCGTTGAAAAACGTTCGACATTTTATCAGGTTAAGAACAACAGCAAAGTTGAGGGGAAGCAAATCGACTACTGTTTTGTTTCGAAACACTTAGTTGAAAAAATTAAACCTGGATCCGCGGACGTTTATCGCTATAAAGATGAGTTCGGGTTTGTTATAGAGCAGCCGCGCAACTTAGATGACAAACTTCGTCTACCTTCTGATCACTACCCGTTATTTTTTACTCTTGAAAAGGTTCCCGTTTAAGTTCAGAATCGCCTTATGAGCTTAAAAAAAACAACCCATACGGAATTCCGCATTACGACCACTTCGGTTTATGTTGAATCTGAGTCCGATCCTTCAATGGGAAAATATTTTTTCGCTTATAAGATCGCAATTAAAAATTCCGGAAGCTCTCCGGCGCAGCTCATCAGCCGTCACTGGATTATTACAGATGCTTTAGGGCACACAGAAGAAGTCCGTGGCCCAGGCGTTGTGGGCTTACAGCCAAAGATTACGCCAGGCCAAATTTTTGAATACGACAGCGCCTGTCCTCTAAAAACAAGTTCTGGAAGCATGAAAGGTTTTTATCAATTCGTGGATGAAAACGGCGAAAGCTTCGATGTGGAAATTCCCGAGTTTTATCTGGTAGCGCCTACGGCGGTCCACTAAGTAAGCGCCTACGGCGGTCCACTAAGTAAGCCCCTACGGCAGTCCACTAAAAAGCGACGACGATCCACTAAAAATTATTTCAGTCCCTTTAAGAGTTCGATCATTTGAGAAAGACAAAGAAGACTTTCGCTGTAACGGATGAATGGTTTCTTACCTTCTGCCTGCGCTTCAATTAACGGAACGTGAACAAAAACTGACTTTAAGTTTTTAAATTCATTCAGGGTTCTGAAGTATAGATCATTGCAAACAAACGCCCCTGCAGAAAAAGAAATTTCTACCGGAAAGCTTTCGGCTTTTAAACTCTGATAAATCTCGTCTACCGGAAACGCCGTCATTAAAGCCAACGGACCTTCCGCAATATTTCCTGGCTTAGGCAGGCTGCCCGATTCATCTTTATGTTCAGTTTGAATCCAGTTAAGCCCGATTTTTTCAAAGCAGATCTTGCTTCGTCCTGACGCTTGGCCAATTGAAACTAAGTAGTCGTACTTATGTTCACTTATATGATTTTTTAAAATTTCAAAACTTTTCTTAAACTCTACCGGAAGAATCAACGCGGTCACTTCCGGAAAATTCACTGCCAGCTCATGCGCCAACATTTCGCTTGGGTTGATTTTCTCTCCCAAAAACGGTTTAAAGCCTGTGACCAGAATTTTCATTTACGGAGATCTCATGAAGCGGTCCCAGCCGCCGGCAGTTCTGCGATAGACGTAGCGTTCGTGAATACGTCCGGCTTTACCGAACCAGAACTCTACTTCCTGAGGGAACAAGGCATAGCCACCCCAGTGCGGGGGACACGGAACATTTTGCCCTTTGAACTTTTCTTCAAGAGCCGAAATTTTATCTAAAAGTACATCATAAGAAGATATCTCTTCTGATTGTTCGGAAGCCCATGCACCGATTTGGCTGGCACGCGGCCTTGAGGCAAAATATTTTTCAGACACTTCCCGTGGTAGCTTTTCAACGTAACCTTCGATGCGAATCTGATGATCTAAATGCGGCCAGAAGAAGTTAGCCGATACTTTTGGGTTATCCTGCATATCCTGAGCTTTACGCCCGTGATAGTTCGTATAAAAGCAAAACCCCCTGTTTTGATTTTCCTCAAAGAAGTCTTTGAAGAACACAATCCGAACAGAGGGTTGATTTTCTTTATTAACTGTTGCGAGTGCCATTGCATTTGCGTCCGGCACTCCTTTTAGCTGAGCTTCTTTATAAGACTTTAAGAAATTCTCAAATGGATCCTTCTTAAAATCGAAGCTCATTTAAAATTACTTCTTAGCTTTTGGAGCTTTGCCTGGAGCCGGAGCCGGTGCTTGTTTCACGATCTCAAGCAATTCAACTTCGAATACCAACGCTGAATTCGGTGGAATGCCAGGACGACCAGCAGGACCGTAAGCTAACTCAGGTGGAATGAAAAGTTTGTATTTAGATCCAACTTTCATTAACTGAAGAGCCTCTGTCCAGCCTGGGATAACGCCAGAAACTGGAAACTCAGCAGGCTGACCACGGTCAACTGAAGAGTCAAATTTAGTGCCGTCAATCAATGTACCAGTGTAGTGACATTTAACTGAATCTTCTTTTTTAGGAACTGCGCCGTCGCCTTCTTTAATTACTTGATATTGAAGACCAGAAGCCGTTGATTTTACGCCTTCAGCAGTTTTATTTTTTTCAAGAAATTCAGCAGCTTTCTTTTTGTTGTTTTCGCCTTCTTCAGATTGCTTTTTCATAGCCATTTCTTGAAGCTTCATCATGGCTTTTTGAATTTCTTCATCTTTCATTTCAGATTTGCCTTGAGCAGCATCTGCTAATGAAGCCGCCAATGTCTTAGGATCAACTTCGATATTTTGAGCTTTTAAATTTTTACCGATTTGCTGACCGATAGCATATGAAGCCTGACCTTTATCAGATTTCAAATCCGGTTTATTACAAGCTGTTAAAGTCAAAAGCAGACCAGATACAGCAACGAGAGCAATTTTATTCATTTGGATGTTCCTTTCATCATGAACTTTAAATGTTGTCTTCACCGATAAAGCATGATCGAATTCATAATAGAAATCAAACACATAACATGCTGCGCACACTGCTTTATTTTTTAGCGTTATTCTGTCTGGCCACCTCGTCTAACTGGGCCAAGCTCAGTCACATGCCAGTTGAAGTTTTAGGCTTTTACAGACTCGGTTTTGCGGCCCTGTTTTTAGGTCTTTGGATCTTTATTATTAAACGAATCAAAATGCCTGTCTTTGACCGCCAATCCTTCTGGGTCATTGTTTCAGGGTTACTTTTCTTTCTGCATTTATGGACTTTTAAATACGCTGCGAAAAATACTTCTATTTCCAATGGAATGATTATTTTTACATCGAATCCCGTCTGGTCATCGATAGGCGCGGTCATTTTCTTCAAAGAGAAACTCAGTTTTCGCCTGATCGCTTCTTACGTTTTGGCGCTCATTGGAGTCTATCTGCTTGTCGCCCCCGAACTCACCATGGCAGGCCAACTTAATAAAGGTGATCTGGCGTCCCTGATTTCTGCAATTTTATTTGCCGGCTACATGTTGACCGGCAAAAAAGCCCGAAGACATTATGACAACGAATTGTATGCCTTTGGCCAATATCTTATTTGTGCGATTGCCTTTGCTATCTGCATTCTTTTTACAGGAAATCCGGTCACAGGATATGATTCGGTCTCCTGGCTGGCTGTTGCGGGGCTTGTATTATTGCCTACTTTCTTCGGGCACTTTACCTTCACGTATCTTGTTAACTACATGGACTTAAACATCATGACCTGTGGCAAGCTGATTGAGCCTGTTCTGGCCAGCATTCTGGCGGCCTATATGTTTAACGAAAAATTATCAGCTCAGGCCCCTGTGGCCTTCGCGCTGACTTGCGGATCGGTACTTTTGCTATTTGGCCCGCAACTGTTCAATAGATTGCGTAAGCATTCGTTACGCTAAAATACGAATGTAATAACAAAGCATGGCCACAACCGTTGGAAACACGGCGGCCTTAAAAAGCTTAAAGGCATTCAAACTGCCATCTTGAAACTTCGGCGCCAGTACAGAAAAACCCGCAGCATTGGGAGCATTTGCTAAAATTGTAAGCCCACCACCGACTAAGGCACCGGCCGTCAGCGCCCACTTTGATATTTCAGTGAGGTTTTCAATTTGTGAACCTAAGTAAGTCAGAGCAGCGTTATCCGTAACTGCCGTTAGCCCAATGGCTCCGAAAAACAGGGCCTTCGAATCCAAGCCGGCAATAAAATCATTCAGCCACCAACTCTGCAGGCTCCCAAAAATAATGAGGCCATAAAGAAAGAAGGCAACCAATGCAGACTCTCTAAATTTTAATCCATCCTGGTAAGTTTTGGTTAAGAATGTAAAAGCAATAAAAACAAAAGTTATCGGAATAAAAACTTCAGGATGGTGAGCAAAATAAATGACAGCAAACAAAACGGTCGCATGAACAATAGAAATCCATGTCGGTATCGGGTAATGATCAGGCTCAAGAGGTAATAAGTAATCACTCAGGCGCCTACGGTAAAAAATCACAAGAGCGAAAGTGCTTACTAAAATACTGATCAGCCCGGGTATGCCGAGATTCAAAAATACATCTTTTAATTCCCAGCTCCAAGGCCTTGCCACCATTAATATCGGCGGGGCCGCAAAATGAGTAAGTGAACCGCCGACAGAAACATTTACAAACAAAAAGGCCAAAAGCACATATAAAAAATCCTGGGGAGTCTTCTGAACATCCACCATTCTGAAAAGCAAAAGCGCAGTAATTGTAATGGCAGCAGGTTCGGTCATTAGCGATCCTAAAAGCGGGCCCACGGTCAGCAAAGTTAAGAGCTGGGCCTGCACCTGCGGCAGCCGTGTTAAGCGAGCCACAAGCGCACTCATCGTAAAGATCAATCGTCTTGCCAGGGTTACTACTGCGCGGGTTGAGGAAACCAGCATAATACAAAAAATGAAAGCCGCTTCAGTTAGGTTAAGAGAGTTGTGAAACTGAACGGCCGCACCGGCTCCGTCTTTTACCGTAAGAATAATGAGAAACAGAATGGCCCAAAAACCAAAAACAATTTCTACTTCAGATAGCCAGTGAAACAAAAAATGTAAAAAACTTTTTTCAGAATATTATTTAGCCAACCGGGCAATAGCGCCGGTAGAAAAGCTGTGAACCAAAGCGACCGCAAAAAGTACGGTAGCTAAAATTTCAGTTTTCATTGGCCGGCCGGTAAGTACTAATCCTCATCCAACTCGTCGTCACCGACAACTCCGAGGTTATACTTTTCAACGCGGTATCTCATTGAGCGGAACGAGATATTTAAAAGCTTTGCAGCCTTCTTCTTAACTCCGCCGGCTGTGTGAATGGCTTTAATTAAAAGTTCTTTTTCAATTTGCCCCATCACTTTATCAAGATCCAGCCCGCTATCACCGATTTCAATCTCGTTGCTGGAAGCCATTTTTCTTCCTGAGGGCGTGTTTACCATCGGCGGTAAGGATTCAGGCAAAATTGTCGAGCCCGACTCAAGCGCCACTGTTCTTTCAATCATGTTTTCAAGTTCACGCACGTTTCCGGGATAACTGTAACCTTTTAAAATATTCATCGCTTCCGTAGAAATGGAGGCGATCGCCTTATTTAACTTCTCGTTGTATTTTGCAAGGAAGTGATTGGCCAAAAGTGGAATATCATCCTGCCGCTCACGCAAGGCCGGAGTTCTGATGTTGATTACATTCAAACGATAGAACAAATCCTGACGGAATGTGCCCTTGGCCACCATATCTTCTAAGTTTCTGTTGGTTGCCGCGATAATGCGGACATCCACCTTCATATCATCAGTTGCACCTACTCTGCGAATAATTCTCTCTTGAATGGCGCGAAGTAATTTTACCTGAATAGACAGCGGTAACTCACCGACCTCATCAAGAAACAATGTTCCATTGTCTGCCACCTCGAAAAGACCGACCTTATCTGTGATAGCGCCGGTGAATGATCCCTTTTTGTGACCGAACATTTCAGATTCCATTAAGTTTTCAGGAATGGCTCCGCAGTTAATAGTGACGAATGGTTTATCTTTTAACGGTCCATTGTAGTGAATCGCTTTTGCAACAACTTCTTTACCTGTTCCCGATTCTCCGGTGATCAATACATTTGTCGGCGCCTGAGATACCCGCTTGATCAAATCAAAAATCGAGTGCATAGGCTGAGAATTACCGATCATGTTCTGGAAAGAATATTCTTTTACGAGTTCTTTCTTGAGAATACGAACTTCAGTTTCCAAATTTTTGGATCGTAAAGCATTGGCAATGTTCAGCCGGACTTCATCGATCTTAAACGGCTTCGTGACGTAGTCGTAGGCGCCCATCTTCATGGCGTCGACTGCGCTTTCAGTTGTACCGAAGGCCGTAATAATCATGAACACGATGTCCGGATAGCTTTCTTTGACATGCTTAAGAAGTTCAATCCCCGTCATGTTCGGCATTTGCATATCCGAAATCACCATATCAAATGATTTTTTTGCCAGAATTTCTTTGGCTTTCAAACCATCTTCAGCAGTGGTCACTTCGTAATTTTCTTTCTTTAACATGATTTCCAAAAATTCTCTTATCGAATCTTCGTCGTCTACAACTAATATGCGTGACTTCATTGCTGCTCCTTAAATTTTCCTGATTGGGAACTTAATAACAAATTCTGTTCCAACATTAATTTCACTATTCACTGTAATCTGCGCTGAATGCATTTCTAAAATTTTATGAGTAACTGCCAGGCCCAGCCCCGTCCCTTTAACTTTCGTGGTATGAAAAGGCTCAAACATTTTAGTTTTAGTCTCTTCATTCATACCGGAACCGTTATCGGCGATGCTGACCACACCCGTGTTGCCTTCAGCTGTAAGCCTAATGCGCAAACGCGGCTGCTTGGCATCTTTCATGGCCTGGATACTGTTGATCAAAATATTTAAGAAGGCCTGCTTCAATTTTTCATGAAAACCCGTAATTTGAACATCACTCATCTCAATATCCCAAGCAAAATCTTTAGAGATTTCCGGGTGGCGCTTAACCAGCAAGATTACTTCTTCCAGGTTGTCTTTCAAATTCATCCCCGTATCCGGCCTTTTTTCCGGTTTTGCGTAATCCAGAAAATCCGTAATCAGCAAATTCAGCCTGTCGATTTCTTTCAGAATAATTTTCATTAATTTTTTCTGAGTTTCATCTAACGCATCCTGAGACAGCATTTGAACGCTGCCGCTGATGCCGGCTAAAGGGTTCCTGATCTCGTGAGCAATGCCGGCCGCTAACTGCCCAACGGCCGCCAGTTTTTCATTTTGCTTCTTTTGAAACTCCAGATCGCGAATTTCAGTAACATCTTTTACCAAAAACACATTCATGGTTTCGTTAAGCTCAGAGTCGAAATAACTGGTTTCATCTAAATGAATGATCTTCTTTTTTTGATCATCAGATTTATAGGTAAAATCCACATTCGATAAATTCGGGCCAACAGTCCGTTTGTACTCACTTACAAAATCAAGAAGCTTTGTCGTATTCATATTGATGTTGTTGGTCAGATAACCATTTTGTAAAACGGGTTCGCTGTTTTGGTGAAACACTGCGATCCCCAAAGGAATGTTTTCGATAACTGCTTTTGAAAACTCTTCCTGAGACTTCCATTTCTTCTGCGTCGTAGTCAGATCCTGCTGAAGTCCGCGGAATTCCACCCGAAGCTGGCGTGATATGGCAATCACAGAAATATACGAAAGATTAAATAGCGTTATCGACAGCAGGCTTTGAGTTGATCCGGATGCGCTGGAAGATAAATTTATTATCGACACACCCATCGAAGAAACAAATCCCAAAATAATTAATCTGAAGAGATCTAAATCAAAACTGGCGACAAACAATAAAAACAATTGCAGCACCAGTACAAAGCTGGACAAGTAAGGAAAGAATTTCATGAACAGCATCAGAACCACAAAATCGGCTAAGTAAGAAACGAAGTTGGCCTTTTGCGAATAGGTTTCGTTATCAATAAACAGATTAAAAAGATGATGCGAGAATAAAATTCCAAAGCATAGGTAAAAAACAACAATGAAATCGAATTGCAAGAAAGGTTTTTGGATCAAAATCAGGCTTTGAAACAAAATAAAATACGTGAAGACCGTAATAATCCGTACAACCCGGCGCGAGTACAAGTCACTTAAAAAGAAAAATCCCGCTACGTTTGCCAAACCTTACACTTCCTCCGTTAGTTTCCGATTGTATCGCCCATTGTGAAGACCGGTAGATACATGGCAACCATAATGACCGCAATTGATATCCCCAGCCCGACCATGAGAATCGGTTCGATCAATTGAGTAGCCGCGCGAACAGCATTTTCAACTTCTTCTTCATAGAAATCCGCAACCTTACCCAACATTGTGTCCAGTGAACCCGACTGCTCACCGATAGAAACCATCTGGCCAACCAGCATTGGCAAATCACGCTGACGTGACAATGGCACGTGAAACGGTTTACCTGAGGTAACCGCGTCTTTACATTCTGTTAAAGCCTTTTCAATAACATAATTGCCGGAGGTTTTGGCCGCGATATCAATAGCTTCTAAAAGCCCGATACCGGAACCCAACAGTGTTGAAAGTGTTCGAGACATCCTGGCAACTGCAGATTTTTGAACGACGTCACCAATGACCGGTGAACGAATCAAAAACACGTCAAAATCTTTTTTTCCCTGCTCAGTTGAAATGTAATAAGCCAAACTGCCGCCGCCGCCGCCAAAAAACAAAATGAAAACGTACCACTTACTGCGAAAGGCATCAGAAAAAGTAAGAACTAATTCAGTCAAGTATGGTAAAGACTTTCCGGAACCTTCGAAGATCTCTTTAAATTTAGGAATAATGAACAATAGAATACCACTGATAACTAAAATCGCAACAAAGACGATCACACCCGGCATGATGAGGGCGCTTTTCACCTGTTGTTTGATTCTTTCATTTTTTTCAATGTAAGTAGAAAGACGGACTAAGATCGTATCGATAATCCCGGCTTCTTCTCCGGCTCGAATCATATTAATGTATAATTGGTCAAAAACACGGTCATGCGGAGACATGGATTCAGAAAGCCTACGCCCCATTTCAATCGATGAACGAATTTGCAAAAGGGCTTCTTTCAATAAACTACTGATCTGCCCCTCTGATAAAATTCGCAAACAGTCCGCAATATTAATACCGGAGTTAATCAGTGTCGAAAACTGTCTGGTAAAAAGTTTAAGCTCTTTAGTGGTGATCCGCGGAGCCATAAACTTAAAGAGGGCTTCTTCAAGTTCACTCCTCTTTTGGGCCCCGCCCTGTACCAGCGTTAATTTTAATGGGATCAATTGGCGCGAACGTAACTTAATCTTTGCATCCGGTTCGTCTCTGGCATCCAGACGGCCCGTCATGATTTTTCCGCTGATGGCGCGGGCTTGATAAATATACGTTGCCATCTTCTACAGCCCCATTTTTTTCAGCATTTGATCTAAAGAATCCGGATCATCAGCCGATTCAAACGCCGCTTGCACATCAATCTTCCGGCGAATAAGTTTTTGCACCAGAGACTGATTCAGCGACTGATAACTGTCTTTGAATTCTTCTACGAAATTTAATTTAAAATAAGAATTCGCAGTCAAATGCTGGCGCAACAAATCTTTTTGATTTTGTTTGATAACCAGTATCTCACTGCAGGGATGGTACTGACTGCCGACCAGCTTCTGCACAACTACGCCGTTCAAAACATTAAAAAGGCGCATATTCGTGTTCACATCAAGATCGGAAATGAATTTATTAAAAACCGTTCGGACAGAATTGATACTTAAGCTTAATAGAACAGACTGGCCCTGTTCTGCCATCTCAATCCACTTTTTCCAGTTTTTAACGGAATTTAAATCGACGACGACGCGCTCTACACCTTCATAAACCGGATGAGTGGAATCAAAGTCGACGGTCTCAGTTCCCAACTGAACAGCTGATTCCAGCTGTTCCCAGTCAGAGCTTCTAACCGTCGAATGAACACCGACAAGTCTTAACTTGCTTTTCTGCTCGCTGGTGACAATTTCCTGCATGAGGGAAGTTTTTCCTTGCCGGCGTTCGCCTCCGACAATAAAAATTCCATTATTTTTTTTAATAGCTTCCCAAAAAAGAGGATTTTCAATTTGCGACTGCACTTCTTCTTTAGATCTGATCAAACTTAAATGAGCTCGAAAACAGTCTTTTTTTTCAGTAAATGAAAATTTCCATTTATATTTCGGAGATTCATAAATTCCAACGATGTAGCCCTTGGTTTCCAGCTGAACCTTTTCGTTCCCCTGAAGACAAACTTCCTTTAAATCTTCCCATTCATCGATCGTTAATACATCGCCCTTAACTTCGGTCCAATCCAGACCGGCTTTAGCCAGTACGCGGTGATTTAGAATAAAAGAAATCTGATGACCATTCTTCAGTGCAGACTGGTCAAGCAGTTTTTCTATCATACTTCGTCCTTAATAGATGAGTTAATAACTTCTTCAATTGATGTAATACCACGGGCCAATTTTAACAAAGCACTACGACGTAACGTTCTCATACCCAAGTTGCGGCTGATGTTTCGAAGCTCATTACCCTGCGCGCCGCGCAGAATCGTTTCTTTAATTTGTTCATTCATCGGCATCAACTCGTAAATAGCAAATCGGCCGCGAATACCGGTGTTGTTGCAGGCATTGCAGCCTTTTGCTTTGAACAGGTTGTACTTAGAAAGTTCATCCATACCGACGCCGAGATTCAGTAAAGTCTGATCAGGAACTTTGATCGGCTCTTTGCAAGATTCGCACAATCGGCCCATAAGACGTTGCGCGACGACCAAACTGATCGTTGAACAAATTAAATATGAAGGAATTCCCATCTCAATAAGACGCGTAATAGTCGTAGCCGCATCGTTCGTGTGAAGCGTACTTACAACCATGTGACCTGTTGAAGCGGCTTTGAAGGCGATCTCGGCCGTTTCTAAGTCACGCACCTCCCCCACCATAATAATGTCCGGATCTTGACGAAGGAAGGCGCGAAGAGCGGCAGAGAAAGTAAGTTCAATTTCAGGATTCACCTGCACTTGATTAATCCCCTCAAGATTGAACTCGATAGGATCTTCTGCAGTACTGATATTTACATTCAAACGGTTCAGCTCTGCTAACGCCGAATAAATTGTAGTGGTTTTACCGGAACCCGTAGGACCTGTAATCAAAACCATACCTTGCGGTAAATTAATAGCTTCTTTGAAAACCTGAAGGTCGTCTTCCTCAAAACCCAGCTTCGTCATATCAAGCTGTAGATTTGTTTTATCTAAAAGACGCATTACGATTTTTTCGCCCCACATAGTTGGAATAGAGTTCACACGAAAATCCATCTCGCGGTTCTCTTTACTCAACACGATCTTAAGACGGCCGTCCTGTGGACGGCGCTTTTCTGCGATATCCATTTTGGACATGATCTTAATACGCGAACAAATCGCCGGACCTGAAGTCAGCGGCGGTGCTGCGGCTTCAATTAAATTACCATCCACGCGAAATCGCACGCGGAATTTCTTTTCATATATTTCAAAGTGAATATCTGAAGCCCGGCGTCTGATCGCTTCAAGCAAAATTCCATTCACGAATTTTACAACCGGAGCATCATCGGCATTGGCACCAACATCAACTGTAGACGTCTGCCCCATGATGAGTTCTTCTTCTGAAGCCTCACCTTTTTGAATCAATTCGTCAGTTGAGAAAGAATAATATTTTGCAATAGCTGCCAAGATGGAAGACTCAGTTGCAACAACAGGCTGAATTTTACATTTACTGATATACCGTAAATCATCCCGAATCTGAAGACTGCTCGGGTCTGAAAAAGCTACAACCATTGTAGTTCCGGCTTTAGAGAGCGGAATTACACAGTGTTTTTCGCAGAAGTCGCGTGTAACAATCGCGGCTACTGCCTGATCGACAGCAAAATTTGAAACATCTACTCCAGGAAGCGCAAACTGCTTTTCAAGCGCACGAAGGATTTGCGCATCACGCAGAATACCCATAGACACCAAAGTGGGGCCCAGCCTGGCTTTCGTTCGTTGGCATTCACCAAGAGCCGCCTGCAATTGATCAGGTCTTAAAAGACCCTGTTTTACTAATATCTCACCCAGTTTGTTCGCCTGCATGAGAACATTTTAAAGACTGTGACGTTTTTTGTAACTGGACTTAGGATGAGATTTTTAACATTTCCAGCAAGTAATTATATTTTTGAGTTATAACCTGCCCTTCGTCGATAACGGCAATCTCCGCTTTACGGGCATCATCTACCAAAGAAGGTTCAGCGATTGAGTTACAATCGATAAATACTGCTCCTTGAGACAGAAAATTAAAGTACGTCAGCAAATCATAGGCATCTTTGTTTAGTGACTTTTTGAAGTCCGAGATCAATAAGGCGCCGACTAATTCACTGGTGGTGAGTTCGTTAATGTTCACAGTGGTTAAATTCAGGTCGAAAATAAAGCTTCTGATCTTCTTTCCCAAAAGCTCAGAATAATTGGATTCGTCGTCCGTTATCGAAACAATGATTTCAATAAATCCACTCAAGGCCATTTGTACACAGACAGCGTAAACGAAATGGTACTCTCCAATGACAATTGCGGGAAGCTGAGAATCAATTTTGAAACCGCTTTTCTTCAACGCATCAAGAATCGCAATAGAAATCAAATTCATTGGTTTATACTTGCCATTTTTTTGTAACAAAAGACAATCCGCCATTCCGAGTTGGCTGGTCTTCCAGTCAACGGCTGAAACTAAGTCTTTAAATTCTTCAAAATCATTCGGAGCAATTTCAATGATATCAAATTTTTTCGCAATGACTTCAACTGCAGACCAGCCCTGATTTTCAATCACTTCGAATTTTGAAGCCAAGTCAGATCCGTCCACCTTCGTGAGAAATTTTTCCAGAGAGTAATTATAGATCGACGGCTTAGATTTCATCAAAAAACTTCTTCGCAGCAGCGATGTCATTCGCAATTTGATTTTTTAAAGCATCTACTGAGCTGAATTTAATTTCATCCCTGTGAAATTGAATGAGCTCAATTTTTAAATGTTCACCGTAGATATCCCGGTCAAAATCAAAAATATGTGTTTCAACTTTAAGATAGGAATCGGTATTTTCAAATGTCGGATTATAGCCGATGTTGGTAATTGACGGAAATTTTTCATTCCCCAAATAGGCCCAGGTTAGATAAACACCCTTACGCGGAACGAATTCAATTTCGGGACTGATATTAGCGGTCGGCGTGCCGATGGTTCGGCCACGCTTGTTCCCCACTCTTACAGGCCCGCGCAGATAATACGGGCGCCCTAAAAATTCCTGGGCTTTTTGAATTTGACCGTGCTCCAACAACAATCGGATTTGCGTGGAAGAAGCAATTTGGCCCTCATGAACGTATGCGTCTACTACGGTAACGCCAATTCCTTTTTCATTACAAAATTTTTCAAGGTAATCCAAATTTCCAGTGCGGGATTTTCCGAAGTTAAAATCGTACCCGACTACTAAATGCTTCGGATTAAAATTTTTGATAATGTAGTTTTCCAGAAACTCTTCGGCACTCATTAACGAAAAATCTTTACTGAATTTTTCTTCAACCAGAATATCCACACCAAGTGCAGCCATCATCTCAACCTGGTCACGGTAATCGAACATGCGGTGATGCGGTTCGTTCGGGTGAAGGATAGTTTTAGGATGCGGTCTGAAGGTTAAAACGATGGACTCTGTATTATTTTCCCGGGCCGTACGTACCACTGTTGAAATCAGCTTTTGATGGCCGAGATGTACTCCGTCGAAGTTACCAATAGTCAATACAGACGATTTAAAGTGAGGGATGGCTTCATCCTGTGATCTGATCCATTTCATGCTTCTATTTTGCTATTAACCAGTTGAAATAACGACTGAAATTCGCTATTTTTGCGACGCGTGAAAAAACTGATGTTACGAGCAGCCATTTTATGGCGGTGGATCTACCAGCGCCGCGGATTCCTTATGCGCGCCCTTATCTGCTGGGCCTTTTCACTTTTCTTTTTAAAGTTCGACGAAAACGGCAATTACGACATCCGTTTTAAACTCAGACCGGCCCAAAAGGCTTCCCAGGATATCGTGCTGGTCACCCTTAAAGCCTCTGAATTCACAAAAATGTATGACCTAAAAACCAGCACGCTGATTCACTCCACGGAGCTGGCCGATCTGAATGACAGCTTTTACTGGGATAAAGAGATCTGGCTGAACCTTTTGACACGAATTCTTAAACAAGAACCGCAAAAAGTCGGCGTCGCCATGTACTTTGGCGAAAACGTGGGTCACTTCCAGCTTTCTCAGGATGACCTTCAGATTTTCAAAGATCCGCGTGTCGTTTGGGCTGCTAACTCCAGCGAATCAGGCAAACTGGCGCTACCGTTTGCTGCCCGAGGAGATAAATCCAACATTGGCCACATGGATACCGTTAAGGACGACGACGGAATCGTCAGACGTGTAATGACGACCTCTGACGTGCTATCCAGTTTTTCTGAAAAGCTACAAAAAAAAGGCCAGACAAAAAAGATCGAAAATCTTTCGATCATCAATTACAAAGGCCGCAAGTTATTTCAGGAAATTTCATTGTCGGATGCTTTAAGCCCCAGTCTCCCTTCAAACTTTTTTAAAAATAAAATTGTCATTGTGGGCACTGAGAAGTCTTCAAGCGCCCAAATACAGACGCCGCTTGGTTTAATGTCGCGCAATGAATTCTGGGCGCAAGTAACTGAAAATTTACAGACTTACAGTTTCATAAAAAAATTCTCGAGTATCTTGTATGCTCTCTTTCTGTTGGGCCTAAGCGTAATAGCCATTCTTACGATCACCCACTATCCGCAGGCTATTGCTTTATTTTCTTTGGTTTGGATCGCTACTTTTACCTCCGCATTTTCTGCGTGGGTCTTTGACAGCTTTTATTTTTGGATACCGATTGTCAGCCCTCTGAGCCTTCTCATTTTTGTCTGGGTGCTGTTCATCGGATACCAGGCCTTAAAGATAGAACAGGCTCATTCGCGACTTCAACAGCAGCAAAATTATCTGGCTGAGCTGGAACAATTAAAAAACAATTTCGTCAGCCTTATCAGTCACGATTTAAAAACGCCAATTGCGAAGATTCAGGGAGTATTGGACCGGTTATTGACCCAGTCAGATACTAAACCCGAAATGCAAACCGACTTGCAAAGCCTGAAAGAATATTCCGAAGAGTTAAACCGTTACATTCAGTCCATTCTAAAAGTTCTTCGTGTTGAGTCCCGTGATTTTAAAATTCTGAAAGAAACTGCTGACATCAACGGCGTTATTGAAAACGTGATCGAACGCCTGGGGCCACTGGCCATTTCTAAAAATATCAATCTGCAGGTAGCACTTGAGCCGATGTTTTTGATCGAAATTGACGTCACTTTGATGACTGAGGTTTTTCTGAACATCATCGAAAACGCAATCAAGTACACACCGAACAACGGGCAGGTTTTGGTGCGTTCGTTTGAAACAGAAAAAGATATTTGTGTGGAAATTTCAGACAGCG
>JANWIU010000102.1 GCA_025449725.1 Pseudobdellovibrio sp. | reverse complement strand
GGAGTTTTTTCTACACGGTGTTCAGGGGGCTGTGAGGCCTTTGTTTTTTTGGGGTGCGATGTTGAAAAGTCGGAATAGTAGGGCAGCATAAGGCCGCTTTCAATTGGCAGGCGGATGTACTCATCCATTTTTTCAACGCCCGTAAAGGCTTCTTCAAATTGCGAAAACCATTCAAAAAACATTTGCAGCGTATTGGTTGCCAGCATAGTAAAGCTTAACACCACGCTGGTTAACCCGATGCCAATGACATTGTTCTTGATCAGATAAATACAAATGGCGCCGTTAACCGCAAAAAGCACAGTCGACAAAATATTAAGCTCCATAGAAAACCGGGTAACACGCCAAAATACCAGCCACTTCATTGAAAGATACTTGGCATCGAATTCCATAAACTTTTTCGTGAAAGAGGCGGTTTGGTCGTTTTGCCGGATTATAGTGGCCCCCTGTACCGTTTCAGAAAAGTGAGAAATGGAAGGAGCTCTTCGGGTTGAAAGTTCGCGGCGGGTTTCCCGTAGCTTCGCCTGATTTCGAACAAGCAAAAAATAATAAATGACAGCTGAAACACTCAGCGTGACCAAAAAAGAAGGGTGAATCAACAAAAGTAAAATCGTAATGGCAATCAAATCAAATAGAATCGAAAGAAATTCGGCTAAGGGGCCCCCGAAAAGCCTAAAAACATTTCCGTAATCACTTGAAAACCTGGTTGTAATTTTACCTACCGGCTGAGATTCAAAAAAAGAAACCGGAAAGCGAGACACGCGGTAAGTCGTTTCATCGTAAATTCTTGAAACCGCCTGAGCAGAAAGGCTGGAAAACAATGTTCTAAACGTTAAAGTTAGAACAAATGAAACCACAGCAAGCGTCAGCATTTTAAAAAACAGCGGTCTTAAGTTTTCAGCGGTCACTTCAGAAACGTGATCAATGTAAACCCCGATAATTTGAGAATTCGATAAAATTAAATAACGCCCGATAAATCCTGCAACAAATAAAATAAGAATGCGCAGAATATAAGGGCGATAAGCCTGCAATAAAGTATCGTAAACTGTCTTTGAATACGACTGCAGTTTTGGTTTGCTCATATGAGCCCCTTAATAAAAGACTGATAGCGCGGTTCTGATAAAAATTCTTTAGAGCTGCCGTCAAATTCTATGCGGCCCTCGGTCAGAAACAATATGCGGTCACAATAGGGAAGAGCCGTAAAGCGCTGGGTCGTTAACAAAAGAGATCCAGCTGTGCTTTTGTGTTTCAGAAATTCCTGAATCATCTTGTGTTCGGTTGAAATATCAACGGCGCTCAGCGGGTCGTCCAGCACCAGCAGATTTTTAGGATCCATTAATTGGCGCGCTAAACTGACTCTCTGCTTTTGCCCGCCGGAAAGGTTCACACCGCGCTCTCCGATGACAGTCTCCAGCCCTTCGTGTAAGCGGTCCAATTCAAAATTAAATTGCGCCTGCTCTAAATGCTGAAGAACTTTTTCATCTTGATCGGGCGGAGAGTGGTAATAAAAATTCATGTTGTCCCGCAGGGTGGCGCTCATAATAAAATGCTCTTGCGGTAAGTAACTGGTGTGTGAAGAATAAAATTGTTCTGCTACAAACGGGGTTTCTCTTATAAGAGATTTAATTAAGAGACTTTTGCCTGAACCTACCGGCCCGATCAGGGCGACTAACTCATTCGGGCCTATTTTCAGGCTGATATTTTTTAATACATGCCGTCCGGCAATATGCAGATTCAGGTCGGTAACTTCCAGAAGCGAGTTTTCAGATTTTGCCTCGGTTGAACGGATAACTTCAGGTGTATTCTTTAAATTCAGAAATTCTTCCAGTCGCCTAAAGGAAGTCCAGGCATCAAAAACAAAAGTAAAGAACCACGGAAGTTGTCTTAATGGACGCGAAAGAAAAACGGTTGTCACCCAAAGTAGCGCAATCAAGTCCGCCTTTGATATAGGTTTTTCGAAAAACCAAATCAGGAAAAACAGCATCCCCAAATTCAGCCAGAACATCATGTTAGAAGAGATGGAGTTCATAATCTGACCGTTGGTCAGCATATTGATCCGGTTTACTGTTTCTTCGCGACGCTTTTTAATAATTTTATTCTCAAAACCTTCGACCCAATTTAAAACTTTTAGCCCGCGGATATTCTGAATCCATTCATTTACAAGTCCCATTCGGTCCGCTGCAAGAATTTTGAATCTGAAAAAGAAAACTGATTGGCGGTAAGCCATGAGGCTGTTCAACGCTACCAGCGCCACCACCAGCGAAATACTAAAGCTAAGCGGTAGTTCGTAAAAATAATATAAAAAGACCGGTGTCAGGACCAAAGGAAACAATGTCGTCAGTCCATATGGCAGGGATTGCTCCAGCCACACCGTTAAGCTGGGAATATCGGTGGCATAGATAGAGACCAGCTCTCCAACACTGCGACTCTGAAGCGTTAGAGGTTTTAAGTATAAATTGTGTTTGTAAATAATTTCTGAAAGTTTTTTTTGTGCGTATATGGATTCATTTTGCCCTGCGAACAAGGCCAGCTGATTGGCGGCCAGGTAAGCTAATGCCAGCAATATACAAACCAGCAAAGACGTTTCAGCCAAGTCTTGCACGAAAAGTTTCTGATAATAGGGTACAGCCAATCCCAAAAGTGCAGACACCAGACTTAGTATAATGATCAGCAGGCGGTAGTGTGGCCGTTCAACAAAAAGAATTTTAAGAATACTTGTGCCGCCCGTACTCATTGGCGTATCCATCCGGTTAAAGCAAAACGCCGGCGTGTCGCGGGCAATACTTCGTGTTCGACTTCGCTTTTGAAAATTAAAAGCTGCCCGGCCTGTGGCTGCACACGGAATAAAATGCGGTCGCCGTCGTATCCGACAATTTGGCCGCCATCGGCTTCTGTCCATTCCGGGTTAAGATAAATAACGAAAGAAAAAATTCTTTTGTTGTTGTTTTTTACGGTGTCTTTATGGCGGGCGTAAAATTGCCCGGGGTCGTATATTGAAAAATGACATTCAAATTCATTTAATGCTATTCGAAAATAATTCCGCAGTTCTTGCTGCAAAATTAAAAGACTCTCCAGAGTCTTTTTTTCATGTTCAGTTTCGGAATTGGAAGTATCCAGCCATAATATTTTATCGTTTCGTATTTCTTGTACCGGCGATGTCGATTCAGAAATGCCGGCCTGCCTGAAGGATCCCGAACGTTGACTTGCACTTTTCTGAAGGCTTAGAGCCAAGTGCTGGTCTATAGGAATCACAGCCCAGGATTTCTCGGCGAGTTCAGAAAAATAGTGCTGAAGATGGATTGCCGCAAACACAAAGAAAGTATAGTATGGTCCCAGAGAGTTGCAAATGAATGACACAAGAAAAAACAGACGCACGTTCCTGAAGTATTCGGCTGTGATGACAGCTGCAACAGGATTGCTTTCGTCCTGTGCTTCAGTTGATGACTATCTCTTCGATGATAAGAATGATCTTGATGATGAAGTGGTCATTGTAGGCGGCGGCATTGCAGGCCTGTATCTGGCTAAGCAACTTCGTGCAAAACAACTTGAATTCAGGCTGTATGAGGCCAGCAATTATCTGGGTGGCCGGATAAAGTCGTTTTCGGGCCGTGATTACGGGGCTTCGCTTCTTTCAAAGTCGGATGCACTTGCGAATTTGATGGTCGATGAACTTAAAATGACCAGAATTCCAATGGATAAAGAGAGCTTTTATTTCGGTGAGGGAATGCAAACACTCGTTGATTTATTAGTAGAACGCATTATCGGGCTTATTCCTTATCGAAACTTCCGAATGCGTTATCAGCTTATTGAAATTCAAAAACAGACGTCCGGCTATGAACTGACTTTTCAGGCGGGCCAAGGGCAAAAAAGAGTGCGTTGCCAGCGTTTAGCCTTAGCTGTCCCACCCAGTCAGTGGGGGCGGATCAAAGGATTATTAGACTTACCGGAAATGGAAATTGCAAAAAACTTACATAATTCTATGCAGACCGAATCAGCGATTAAGCTGATCTTACCGATGAGTTCCATTCAAGGCGTGTCAAAGTCACTTGCAGAGTTTAACATCGGTAATTTTTCAGTACGCCAAATCTTAAAAAAACATCCGACCGCACTACCTGCGGAACTGGATGTTTTTTATAAGTCGAATATTAACTTTTCTATTGATTACGTTTATTCAGAGCTGAAGAAAAAACTACAGGTCAATTATCCGTTTCAAAAATTGCCATCAGATCAATATTTCGGTTGGTCGCAGGCCCCTTATGTACAAGGCGCCTACTTCAAATTAAGCGGAGCTTATATGGCCGACAAAACATCTCCGTTTCAGATTCTCGGTGATTCGGTTTCTGCTGTGGCTCCAAATCGAATTGAAGGGGCGTTACAGTCTGCAAAATTGGCTGCCGAAGCCTTCGTTTAAAAGAAAATAATAGATTTAGGCCCTGATTTTTAGTAGTGTTGCCCAAAAACGGGGACAGCGGATCATATGAGTCAAACAGTTGTAAATACCAAAAAAGCCAGAGCTCTTGAAATTTTGACCAATGTCAGACCTTCGCCAACAGTTGAATCGGAATTATCGGCAGACGAAAAAATTGAAAAGATAAAAAAACATTTCAGTGAAATAATGAAAACTCTCGGTCTTGACTTAGAAGACGACAGTTTGAAGGAAACCCCGAAGCGCATTGCTAAAATGTACGTGAACGAAATCTTCAGCGGCCTTGATTCAGCGAACTTCCCTAAAATTACCGTCATTGAAAATAAAATGGAATACGATCAAATGGTTTGTATTCAGGACATTGAAATTATGTCTATGTGTGAACATCATTTTCAGCCTATTGATGGTTTTGCCACGATCGCTTATATTCCCGGTAAAAAAGTTATTGGATTATCAAAGTTAAATCGTATTGCAGAATTCTTTTCTAAACGCCCGCAGGTGCAAGAGCGCTTAACAAAGCAGATTGCAGATTGTTTACAGTTCATTTTGGAAACTGAAGACGTGGCCGTTCATATCAATGCAAAACATTATTGTATGATCGCGCGGGGAATTCAGGACACTCATAGCACGACGACTACCTCGGATTTAAGGGGAGCCTTCAAAGCCCGTCCTGAAACCCGTACTGAATTCTTAAAACAGTGCCGTACTCGTTTTAATACTTAATCGTTTAAAATTGTCTTAAACGCAGCCTTCTAAAAGTTCTCTTGCATTTTTTGAAAGCTGGCTGTCATCCAACAATCGCTTAATTTCAGCCTGCGCCGCTACTCTTAATTTTTCCGGAAACTTTTTAACAAAATTGAAGCTCCCGCACAGGCGAGCCGCTACCTGCGGATTTAATTTATCGACTTTCAAAATTTCATCACACAGCCACTTGAAGGCGGCGCCATCGGCTGATTGAAACGCAGCGTAGTTTGTACCAAAGGCGCGGTGTAGCGAATAGATATTATTTGGGTTTTCCAGGCTGAACGGGGGAGTGGCCGCAGCACGCTTAACATCGTCGAAGGCAGATTCTACCGGAGACCAGGCCTGAACCTGCAACCATTTGTTAAAGACCACAGCGTCGTCCTTCCACTGATCGAAGAAACTTTGAAGAGCTTTTGCCTTAAACTCGTTGTTCGTTTGGCAAAGAGTGGCCAGCGAGCTGATTTTGTCGGTCATGTTTTTGGCGGAAGTAAACTGTTGGTAAGCCATGGCTTCGGCACCTGCAGTACCGCTTTCAACCATAAAACGCAGGAGAGTATTTTTCAGAGAACGGCTGCCTTTGCTGTCGATCGCATGATGGTGTTTGTAGAGTTGCAAAATACTTTCGGAATATTTTTCGGTAAAGGCTTTTAACAAAGTCAGCTTCGCACTTCTGAAGGCTTTCGCGTCCAGTTCCGCCTCCACTTGTGCCAGGATTTCGTCGTCTGGCAGTTGTAACATAAGCGCCTTGAATTCCGGATCAATGTTTTTATCTGATAAGGTGACCCCTAGTGCATCAACAATGGCGGGCTTTACTTGGGCTGGCGATCCTGATTTAACTTGCGCAATCAGGCGCTGTAGCTCTTCTAACACCATTTTAAAAGCCGCTTCTCTGCGGTTGAAGGTGTCAGTGTCGTACTTAATTAAATGAAGCAAATCCTCAGCGGTTGCTTTCCAATTTAATTTTATCGGAGCAGAAAATTCGCGATTCAGTGATAGCACCGGTTTTGACTTAACAGAAGTAAAAGTAAAAGTCTGGGTTTCTTGCTTAAGGTGTACAACTGCTTTTTCATCCGAATTGTAAACGATATCGCTTGATTGCAACGGTAGATTTTTCCCGCCTTCATCCAATAGGCCGATCAACATCGGAATATGAAAAGGCTTCTTGTGCGGCTGTTTTTCAGTAACGGCGCAATTTTGACGAAGCGTCAGTTGGTATTCTTTTTTTGCGGCATCATATTTTTCTGAAACAGTAACTTCCGGTGTGCCGGCTTGGCTGTACCAAAGTTTAAACTGCGAAAAATCAGCTTTGTTCGGAGCCGCAATCGCATCTGAAAAATCCATAATGGTTACGGCCTGGCCATCATGACGTTTAAAGTATTCATTCATACCTAAACGGAAACCCTTGCGGCCCACAATGGTTTGCATCATACGGATCACTTCAGATCCTTTTTCATAAATTGTCGGAGTGTAGAAGTTATCAACCGCTAAACAGCTCTCTGGCCGCACGGGGTGGGCGTTCGGGCCGGCATCTTCTGTAAACTGAGCCGAACGTAATGCATCCACATCACGAATTCTTTGAACTGCCCGCGAATTTAAATCAGATGAGAATTCCTGATCACGGAAGACGGTAAGCCCCTCTTTCAAGGAAAGCTCAAACCAGTTTCGGCAAGTGACGCGGTTACCGGTCCAGTTGTGAAAGTACTCATGACCCACAACGGATTCAATGCGGTCGAAATCCAGGTCAGTGGCAGATTCGGGGTCGGCCAATACCAAGCGAGAGTTGAAAATATTAAGGGCCTTGTTTTCCATCGCTCCCATATTGAAGTCATCGATCGAAACAATCATGTACTGATTCAAATCATATTCAAGCCCGTAATTATCTTCGTCCCACTTCATTGCTTTTTTCAAAGATTCCAAAGCATGATGACAACGGTCTTGCTTACCGTGCGAAGCAAAGACTTCCAGTTTTACTTTTTTTCCTGATTTAGTCGTATATGTGCCTTCGACAACACCTAAGTCGCCGGCAACAAGTGCAAACAGATAGCTCGGTTTTTTAAAGGGGTCTTTCCAAACAGCAACGTGACTGCCTTCGGGTAAATCTTTTTTTGAAATTAAATCTCCGTTTGAAAGCAGCACCGGATATTTCTTTTTATCCGCTTCGATAGTGACTGTGTAAGTTGTCATCACATCCGGGCGGTCTAAAAAGTAAGTGATTTTTCTGAAGCTTTCGGCTTCGCACTGCGTGGCAAAAATACCTTTAGACAAATAAAGCCCTTCACAAGACTTGTTAGCTTGCGGGTCTACGGTAACAATGACTTCCAGCTTAAAATTTACCGGCACTTGGTGAATGGTCAATGATTCAGGGCCAACTTCGTATTGGGTCGTGTGAAGCTCAAGCCCATCAATTTTTAAAGACTTTAGAATTAAATTTTCACCATTTAAAACTAACGGTACATCTTCAAGCCGTTCAATTTGCTGAACGGCATTGACCCATGTTTCTGATTCATTCAAATTAAAATGCAAATCAATGCTTTTAATTTTGAATGAAGGGGCTTTGTAATCTGTTAAAAAAATTCTTTTTGGCTGAGTAGTGCTGTTATCAGTTTTCACGGCGAGTCCTTTGAATGCAGATTTACTGATTCAGGCCGCTAAGACCTTTCACCACAGAGGCCAGACGGGCTAAATCATGAATTTTATCTCTGCTTACGCCCAGTCCCGTCAATGCTTTTTCATGTGAAACAACGCAGGTCTGACAGCCGTTTAACACCGATACTGTAAACGCCATCATTTCAAAGTTTTGTTTACCATTCAAAGGCTTAGAAAGCGCATTCATTCGCAGTCCT
>JANWIU010000101.1 GCA_025449725.1 Pseudobdellovibrio sp. | reverse complement strand
CACCACATCTACCCGTTCGCCTTTATCATTAGTTAAAGATTTAACTTTACCTTTCATAGAGCCTGCAACGATGTAATCGCCCACAGACACATGACCGTCTTTAACTAAGATTGTTGCGACTGGGCCTTTGCCTTTTTCAAGTTTGGCTTCGATGACCAATCCTGTTCCTGATTTTTCAGGATTTGCTTTTAACTCAGCAACTTCAGCTAATAGTTTAATAGTTTCTAATAATTCTTTAATGCCCGTTCTCTTTAATGCAGAAACTTCGCAGAACATCGTTGTTCCGCCCCACTCTTCTGGGACGATCTGAAATTCTGTTAATTGCTGTTTGATACGGTCAGGGTTTGCACCCGGTTTATCCATTTTATTTACAGCAACGATCATCGGTACGCCGGCCGCTTTCGCGTGGTTAACCGCTTCTGCCGTTTGTGGCATCATACCGTCATCTGCTGCCACAACGATAATGGCGATATCAGTCGCATTAGCACCGCGCGCACGCATAGCTGTAAAGGCCTCATGGCCCGGAGTATCTAAAAATGTAATTAAACTTCCGTCTTCGGTTTTTACTGAATAAGCACCGATGTGCTGAGTGATCCCGCCGGCTTCGCCTGACGCAACGTCAGCGTTACGGATAGCATCTAATAAAGATGTTTTACCGTGATCGACGTGACCCATAACAGTCACAACAGGAGGACGAATAATTAATTCAGCGTCTAAATTTCCGAACGCAGTTTCAACAACAAGCTCATCCGCCGTTTTGAAAACGTTTTGCGCTTCCCAACCGAACTCAGGAACGATCAAAGCGATCGTATCGAAATCAAGATCGGTATTTACATTCGCCATCACACCATTTGTCATTAATACTTTGATTAACTGAGTCGCTTTCAGACCCATTTCAATCGCAACATCGCCGACTTTCATTTTACCATTAACTTTAAGTGTACGTTTTGAAGCTTTTGGCGTGGTGATTTGAGTTTTCATTGCAACACGGTTTAGCATTCCACTCTTTTTCTTAGGCTGAAAAACCATTTCTCTCTTACGGAATTCAACAGCGTTGAAACTTTGTAAGATTTCTGTTTGTTCTTTTTCTTTTGCAGACAATCCACCAGTGGGGCTAGGAGCAGGACCGCTACCGAATTTTTTAGAGCGCTTATCGAAATCTCTTTTTTGCGCTTCAAAATCAGGAGTCGGCATTGGTTCCGGCATTTGCGCTACGAAACCGGCACGGATGTTCCGGCCACCACTTTGAGGACGGGCATTAAACCCGCCGCCACCAGGGCCACCGGCACCTTGTGGGCGAGGCGAATAACCGCCAGGTCCACCCGGTCGCTGACCACGGTCTTGAGATCCCGCAGGAGCTTGCACGCGGCTAAGATCCATACGGCCAATAATATTTCTTCGTGGCATTGCCACATTCGCAGAACTTGAAACACCGCTATCGCCGATATTGACTTCCTTTTTACGAGATACAGTTGGAGCCGCAGGCGTCGGTGCCGCTGCTGCTTGAGCAGGTGCTGCCGCTTGTGCCGGAGCCGCTGCTACCGGAGTAGGAGTCGGCGCTTCCGCTTTTAGAGCTGCAGGTTCTGCCACTTTAGCAACAGGTTCTACCGCAGCCGGAGCTTGTTCTTGAACGGCTTCCTGTCTTTCTTCTGCAGCAGCTGCTGCTTCCATTTCTTTAGTTTTACGACGGATCACCGGTGACTTCGCAGGTACAACTGCAACCGGTTTATCATCTTCAGCTTTTTTAGCTGCTTTTGCTTCCGCTTCTTTTTTAACAGTCTTAGATGTAACGATTGTCGGACCGGCAACTTCAGCTGTTTTCTTAGCTGCAGGTTTTCTTGCTGCCGTCTTTTTCGGTTTGGCTTCAGCTTCACCGGCAGGCGCCGATAACTTGGATTTAATTTGCTCGAGAACCTCTGGCTCTAATTCCGCCATATGATTCTTAACTGGCAAATGCCACTCTTTGATTTTATCCATCAAAGCGAGCGGCGTTAAACCAATCTCTTTTGCAAATTCAAAAACTTTTGGATTACTCACGCAAATATATCCCTTCGTGTCCTATAACTATTCCTGTCCTAATTTGGACAGTTCTGCTTTTAATTGCTCTTCAGCACGTTGTTTCGCTGAAGTTCCGGTCTCCACCTTTGCAGCAATCTGTGGAGATGTTGGAACAGGAATTCCCTGCTCTTTGTATTTTTGTACTAAATCCGCTGCATCCTGAATAATTTTTTGAGCCTTTTCAGGATCGTCATAACCAGGAATTGTCATCACTTCTTCAACTTTAGCAGTTGAAAGCGACTGGAAAGATCCAAAGCCTGACTGGAACATATTTTGCGCCATCGTTTCAGACATTCCCGGAATCAACATTAAATTAAAGATAGATTCTGCAGTTCTTGCAGAAGTTGCAGAAACAGAAATGATGTCCAGCTTCCATCCGGTTAACTTCGCAGCTAAACGAACGTTCTGGCCTTTTTTACCGATCGCTAAACTTAATTGCTGATCAGGTACAACGATTTCCATTTCTTTGTTTTCTTCATCTAAGAAAACTTTAGAAATTTCAGCAGGTGCTAAAGCATTACAAGCAAAACGTGTAACGTCTTCATCCCACATAACGATATCAATTTTTTCGCCTTTAAGTTCTTGTACGATGTTTTGTACGCGAGAACCTTTCATACCAACGCAAGCTCCAACCGGATCTACCGAGTTGTCTTTTGTACGAACGGCAATTTTTGCACGTTGTCCCGGCTCGCGCGCGGCAGACATGATCTCAACGATACCGTCATAAATTTCAGGAACTTCCATTTCAAATAATTTAACTAAATAACGTTCATCTGCACGCGACATGATGATCTGTGGCCCACGAGTTGTTTGACGAACTTCTGAAAGATAACCTTGAATGCGGTACCCCGGCTTGTACATTTCACCCGGAATTTGCTCACGCGGAGGAATGTGTGCTTCTGTTCTGCCTAAATCCACTACGATCGCGCCTTTTTCTACACGGCGGGCGATACCTGAAGCAATTTCACCTTTACGTTGTTCGAATTCAGAGAAAATAATTTCACGTTCAGCATCGCGAACTTTTTGTAAGATAATTTGCTTAGCAGTTTGCGCAGCAATACGGCCCAAATCGCCTGATTCTAATTTAATACCGATAGAATCGTCTAACGCCGCACCCGGATCAAGCTTCAAGGCTTCATCTAACGGAATTTCAACTTCTTCGTCGATGAACTTTTCGCGCTCAACAACTTCTTTAAATTCATACAATTCAACTTCGCCGGTCTCTTCGTTGTACTGTGCTTCGATCTCACGGTAAGTACCGAACTTCTTTCTGGCAGCAACCAGCATCGCCTGCTTTACAGCGTCGATGATCACTTCTTTATCGATACCCTTGTCTTTGCCGACTTGGTCGATCACCTTTGCTAAATCTGAAAATAAATTTTCTGCCATACTTCCCCCAAACTATTTCTTTTTAGGATTGGTTTTATATTCAAAAACCAATTTCGCTTTTTCCACAGCACTCAAAGGAACTGTGACTTTTTGTTTTCTAATTTCAAAATGAAGATTTTCGTCTTCAACTGCTGTTAGCACGTCTTCGAATTTTTTCATCGAAATCATGCCCTTGTCTTCCGTCGCGCCTAATGAGCCCAGCGATTTCAACAACTGTACGTATACTTTTTTGCCAATGACTTTTTCAAAGTGCCATTTCTTTTTTAAAACGCGGTCTAAGCCCGGCGTCGAGACTTCAAGGTTGTACATGTCCCCAGGAACAACATTTTCAACGTCTAACATCAGGTTCAAACCTTTTGAAACGTTCGAGCAGTCCTCGATCCCAACACCATCATCTTTATCAATGTAAACTCTGAGGATTCTTCCGCGGCCTGTGCCGGTGTGCTCTAGATCATAGACGTAGCAGCCTTCACGGCGAGCCACTTCTTCAGCGAGCTGTTCAACTTTTTCTAACCAGGCTTCCAAATTATTCCCTACGTTTTAAAACAAAAAAACAAATTGATTAGCCTTTATTTTGTTTGTTTTAAGCAAAAAAAAATTGGGCTTGTGGCCCAATTCCTGATCACCTTATCAAAGCGTGTTGACGAAGGCAACTCCTTAAAAGTGACGAAGGCAACCTCATATCAAGAATCCCGTGGGTTGCCTGGGGGCCGAAGGCCGCCCGCCACCAGCGCATTGCTAACTTATTGAAAATACAGTGAATTGTTATCTTACTTGGACGCGGTAAATAAACACAAGCGCGCTCTTGCCGTCGCCGTAATAGTTCTTTCTCATTGGTAACTCCACAAATCCGTGCTTTCGATAAAAATTAATGGCGCTTAAATTTTCTTCATGAACCTCAAGTAAGACGTTCTTTTTTTCGCGCCGGGCTTCACCTAATAGCGCTTCCATCAAACCTGATTGATGCCCTTGATTACGGCTTGAAGCATCTGTCGCCAACACAGTGACCTCAAAAAAATCAAAAGATTCTCTTATGCAAAGAAAGGCTTTTATCGACACCCCGTCTGCCGCAACCCATGACTTTGATTTCAGAAGTTCATCACGGATTTGAAAGCGGTCCCAGTTGAATTGAAATTTCTTTTCGGGGGACGCCTTGGAAATTTCTTCGACGATGCGAATGATTTCTGAAAAATCATTTTCAGTTGCTTGGCGTGTAATCAAATTATTTATTTTCACCGGATTTAATACGAACGACGTATTTTCTCTTCATCAGTTCATACCAGGTGTTGAAGCGCGCAGTGTCTTTGTGCTGGCTTTCTTTAATTTCAATCAGAGCTTCCGCTTTGGCGACGGCTGTGACTTCTCTGTCAATTTCTTCTTTTGTGAAAGCGGTCAGGCGCTTTCTTTCAGCTTCGGTTACAGCTTTTTTGTCATAAGAGATCTGAAATACGTCAGCTTCTTTTAAGCTGATTCGGGAAACCAAAAAGTCATTGAATTCATTTTTTGAAAAGGCCGAAAGCGTCTTTTTTTTGAAGATGTCGGACATGACGCTTTGATAAAGCTCCATGTCCCGCAGAGTCCATGATTGTTCGCCGACGCTAAAGAGAACCTTGTTAAGTTCGGTTCTCTCAACAGCATAGGCGCTGAAGCCGGTCAGAATTAGCAATACGGTTATAAAACTCTTAAATGGCACGATCAGAAATTCATTCGCGCAGAAATACCGGCACTGTAACTTTGCAATTTTTCAATTGGAGTCACAGCAACGCTTCCTTGAGAAGCCGAGTTAACGTTAGCCACGTCGTCAGCTTTATTAGACACGTTGATCATGTATCGCATATCAAGACCGATAGCAAAATCACGGGTCATTTCGAAATCCAATGTGCCGACAAGACCTGCGTCTGTTGTTTGCGAGTTTCCACGATCAATTGTCATTCCGTTGTTACCGACATTATTAGGATCACGTTGAGTAAAGTTACGCTGAGTTACCTGCATAAAAATACCGGCACTTGGTACGATACGGCCAAATGGCATTCTGTATTTAGCTGCGCCTGTCATATAATATTGGTCGATTTCGAATTTATCTTTACGATTTAAAACTGTCGCGTTGTAAGCTTCCATATCGTAATTGGCAGCTCCGCCACCTAATTCAAATACGAATGATTTTTGCCAGATGTAACCTAAAGAACCCATTACGTTATATTTACCATTGACGTTATTTACATCCGGATAAGCTGTTGTTCCCAACACAGCCGAAATGTACCAATTTTTTTCTTTTTTCTTAGGCATAGCTTCAACGCTTGTTACGCTCTCTTGCATAGCCGTGTTGGCTGCCAAAGATTCGGCTTCAATTGCATCATCATCTAAATTGAGATCACCTTCAGTTTGTGACGGTGTTGAAGAAGCGGTTTCCTGGGTAGGCTCAGCAGAAGTTGTTGGAGCAGGAGTCGTCTGAATTGGCGCGGGAGCAATCGCCGCTATAGTAACAGGTTCTTCCGCCGCTACTTCTTTTGCTAACTCCTGTGCTAATTTATCGTCTTTTACCGGAGTTTCTGTAATGGCTGTTGCAGCCTTCTTATTTGACGAACTTTTAGCCGCAGTGACAGCATTTGCGTTAACCATGAATAAAAACAAAGCCATAAAAGCAATTAAACGTTTCATGAGATCTCCTGTTAATCCTATAAAATATATAGGTTTCTATGCCACAATTGGATGCAACAATCAAACCCACCCTGTAAAATGGTAAAAAACCTCTTGAAACCCGGGTCCATTCCTCGTTATATTGATTTTCGCAAATTTCCATATATCAGCGTGGCTCGGTGATGAAATTGGTAGACTTGCTAGACTCAAAATCTTGTGGGAGCAATCCCGTGTCGGTTCGATTCCGACCCGAGCCACCAATTTTTCACCGAAGGTGAATTTGAAGGTTATTCTTACTCCGATTTTTATCTTTCTGTTTTTCTCCTGCTCCGGAGCCCCCACTAAACCTGTAGAAAACGCAAACTCGATCACAGAGTTTTTAAAAGACACCCCGTTCACTCATTTTACTTCTTCTTGTCGTGTTTACGACTTCGATGGCCGCTTCGTGACTTACGCCAACGGCGGTAACGGAACCTGTATTATTGAACCGGACGGATCTCATTACAGCCGCAGTAGTAAATCTCTCCAATATGTAAGTCCCAATCCGAAGTTAAGCTGGCAAAACCCGATTCCGCGCACGCATCACCTACTGTATCATTCAGAGGTGTCCGGAAATTTTTTAGCGCTGCACAGTGATTTTAAAAACTGGGCCGGCAAAGATACCCGTTTTGACGTGCTATTGGTTTTAAATAAAAATGGAAGAGTCATTAAAAAGTTCAGCTTTTATGATTTTTTAAAGAAGAACCCCGGGTTATTACGTAACCGTACTCCCGCAATTACCTACTGGTATTACAAGCAGGTCGGCATAGAAAAGAGTAATTTTGAGCTGACTCATGCGAATTCATTTTTGGAACTCACCCGTAAAAACGCCGATGGCACAACTGAGGTGCTAGGGTACGCTGTCAACTGCACACTGCAAAGTAAGTTCTATGTTTTAAATGCGTCGCTGTCTCAGGTTATAAAAATTATTGATCTGAATGAACGAAGTACCCATTCCGTTTCACAAATTGATAATGACCGGTTACTTTTTTACCGCAACTCTGATGCAAAAACTTTACTTAGTAGCGCAGAGACCTACAATCTTACAACAAACCAGTTCACGACCGTCTATAAAAGCAACGATAAGTACTTAAGCTCTACTGCTTGCAGCAGCGCCCAGCTTCTTACCGCTGACAAATTAATGATTTCACACAGCCAGTGCATCAGTTCTGAAAACAAAGCGGACTACGGCGTGGCTGTAGAGCTGATTGACCTAAAGGAAAAGAAGTCGTTTTTTAAAATACTTCATAAGAGCACCCCGCATTCAAATGCTTACCTGATTGACGGGAAAAAATTTGTTGAACTCAACCCGCCTCTTTAAATGCAGGTGATATGCAGGCCCGGGCCTTCACTGCCGATTTGATTTAGAACCTTAACTTCAAAGACCGAATTAATTTGATGGCAAAGATATAAAGTATATTTTACCGAATAGGCCGGCATTTCGCTGTGGCAGTCCACAAGCTGTTCAGACCGGTTAGCGCCAAAAGACATCGAAACATACTCATCCTTACCGAATTTCTTTAAATCTCCTTTAACATCGACAAGCTTCATACATTCGGCGTTGGCTTGAACAATTCCGTAATAAGGCGCTATCAAAGTCGAAAAAGCCTGATGAAGGTAAGTTCGGCGGGTATATAAAAAAGTCATCGCTTCTTTTTTGGATTTAAAGCGCTTTTCAGCGATTGAAATCTTGTGGGCCCCACTGGCGGCTGAATAGGAGCTATCGGTCTCTTTTTTAAAAGTCGAATTTTGATCCAGCTTGGTTAATGAAATTAAATAATCGAGCTTCACTTGTTCGACTGAGCTTACATTGTACTCTGCTTTATTTTTAGAGACAGTCGCACTTGGTGTTGCGCAGCCAATTAGAACAGCTAAATACAATGTTAGAAGGAATCGCATAGGCCATATATTATTCGTTTAAACGCTTACCGCAACTGACAATCGCAATCACCTCTGTTTCGCCCAAAGATTCAGCAGCACTTCCTGTTGTCAGGCGAGGCTTGCTGGTTTAGGTTTAGTCAACACATAGCTAAGGAGCTAATCATGCGTTCTTTAATTTTTTCAATTGCATTACTAACTGCTGTTTCTGTTTTTGCTTTACCTCAAAAAGTTCATTTGATGGGAACATTGCAATCTCGCAGTGGCCATTCGTCACAAGTTCACGTTGATTTGACATTAAAAAGTGAATCCGCAACGAAAGCAAAATACACGGGCCGCGCTAATTTAGGTCACGTGCTTGCAGATAACGAGAGAATCACTCTTACGATGAATTTATCAAAAGGAAAATCTGAAGGCGTTGTTGAACTGTACGACGGCCACCTGGCTTTTGATGCAAAAGCCGTTTACGCAATGGAAGTTGGTCAACAACTTCAGTTGAAATACGGAGAATACCGCCGTGAACACTCTTTTGAACCGCCTTGCAATCCGGTTAACAGCGGCTGGTGCTTTCCTGGCAATGATCTTCCTCGTTTAGTTGATCACGGCACTTTGAATTTAACTGTTGTAGACGCACAGTAATTTAATGATTTCAGGCTTGGTTTCACAGGTAGTAGGTCAGACGCCACTGATAAATGTTAAGTCATTGTCTGACCTGACCGGCTGTGAAATTTTAGGAAAAGCAGAATACATGAATCCGGGCGGTAGCATAAAAGACCGCGCTGCCTTAGGCATAATAGAACAAGCAGAAAAAGACGGCCTCTTAAAACCGGGCTTCACCATAATTGAGGGCACTGCCGGCAATACCGGAATCGGGCTTGCGACCATTGCTCCGCAAAAGGGTTACCGGTGTGTTATTGTGATGCCGAACAACCAGGCCCAGGAAAAATACGACACCTTAAATGCTTTAGGTGTAGAACTGGTAACCGTCCCACCCGTTCCGTTCGCAAACGAAAATCATTTTTATCATACAGCTAAGCGCCTGGCCTCTGAAAGACCGAATTCTTTTTGGGCCAATCAATTTGAAAACACTGCTAATTACAAAGCCCATGAAGCCACGACCGGTCCGGAAATTTGGAATCAAACAAATGGCCGCGTGGATGCTTTTGTTTCTGCTGTCGGCACCGGCGGAACCATGGCCGGTGTTTCCCGCTTTTT
>JANWIU010000100.1 GCA_025449725.1 Pseudobdellovibrio sp. | reverse complement strand
TGACTGAAGTATTAATTTCTTATTCGCCCCTCACTTCGTGTCGAAATTCCACTTCGAAATCTTCTTTAAGTAACTGATATGTAACTAGTTAGTAATTAGGGGCAGAATCAGTGTTGGCAAATTGTTTGCTAATCACCTTCGAACCAAATGACGGGTACAATTAGGGGGTGTTGTTCATGGATAAAGCTGTTTTTGGTATTTATAAAATCAGGCGCGAGGCAGAAAATGCCGTAAATGCGCTTCGCACCAATGGATTTAACACCAGTGAAATATCAGTGCTATTGCCCGAAGATATGGGCAAACAGGATCATTTTCATCTTAAGGCGTCAAAAATTCCTGAAGGTGCAGTTGCAGGAGCCAGCGCAGGTGCAGTTCTGGGGGGCACATTAAGTCTGCTTGCCAGTATTGGTACGTTAATGATTCCGGGCGTTGGCCCTTTCATCGCAGCGGGGCCGTTGCTATCGGCATTAGCCGGTATTGGTCTTGGCGGCACAGCCGGCGCATTTGCCGGAGCCTTGGCTGCTTACGGAATTTCTGAAGTAGATGCTCAACGATACGAGAATCTGCTGAAGGAAGGCCGGGTATTAGTTTCAGTTCATACTGACGACGTGGAAGCATCTGCAAAAGCTAAAAATATAATGGAAGCAACAGGCGCACTCGAGGTCAGCATTTCATCAGAGCTTGGCGGAGACTGGAATCCCTCCCAAAAACAGGCAGGGGACCAAGCGACGACGAGATTTTTTTAGAATGTTTGTCTACTTCCGAACTTAGGGGTCAAAGGGAATGTGACCGCCCAAGTTCGGTCCTCTTTTTCAAAGGTAATTATGAAAAACAAAGAGACTGTGAATAAAAATCAAACCGAAAAGAAAAAGCTTCCGCCAAATGCATCTGCCATTAATTATGACCGGGATAAAAATCAAACCTATTGGCCAAAAGATGAGTCTGTTGAACCACCAGAGCATAAGACAAGTTCATCGGAAAAAGTTGATTCCGAAAAATCGAACTGAGCTTAATTAGGAGTTTAATCCAAAAAAAGGCTTATGAAAAAGCTTCCAGAATTTCTCAGCATAATGTTTAACTTTTTCTTTTAGCGACAGGGTATGAATAAAAGCCTGATCCGCTTCGCGCGGAATGGTTCCGCCTTCGTATTCCCATCTATCAAGCTGAACTTCGGTTGGTTGATGTTTAATTCTTTGTTTAAATCGCGAATACACTTCTTTTGCATTAGGAGCTTTACTGTATTTATCGTTCATATCGGCCTCCTACCAATTTCTTAGCTATTAACGAGCAATATAAAGACCAAATCATTGGCACTTGTGTTGCTCTTTCTTAAATTGGATTCGTTTGGATCGCTTTGCTTTGCGGAAAGAAACAAAATGGAGTTGTTTTTCAATCAAAAAAATCTGTATCGTTTTTTGGTTTTTTCTATTTGCACAATAATTTGTGTATGTGTGTTTTTTCCGTTTTTAACAAGTATCTTTGTGGCTGCTATTTTTGCTCAGGTGCTGAATCCGATGGTTTCAAGAATTCAGCGGCTACAGCTCGGGAAGTTTAGCGTTTCAAGTAAAAGAAGGTGTGCAGCGATTGCCTTAACATCCTTACTGCTGGTATTCAGTTTGCCTTTTGGAATTGTAGCCCAAAAAGTTTATGGCGAAGCTGTTAAGTTTTCAAATACCGAAGCGGCCAAGCAACAGTTGGTATTAAAATTTTCAGAACACATGAGTAAGTTCGAAACGGAAATTTCAAATAATATTAAAAAGTTCGGTCTGATGAGACAAGTTGATGTTGCCGATGTTTCAAGTGGCATTGCAAACAGATCAGCGAATTTTATTTTTGATTCAGGAGCCAAATTGATGGCAGGCCTTCCTGGCATGCTTATTAATTTTTTAATATTTGTTGTGGCGCTTTATTACTTTTTGGCAGAATCCGAAAAAATTAATTCGTTCTTCAGAAAAATTGGAATTTTTTCTAAGTGGGAGCTTCAGATCGTGAGAGAAAGCTTTAAAATCAGCAGTCATGCTGCAGTTGTTTCAACGATTTTGGTCGGTTTGATCAGAGGCTGTATTGTGGCCCTGGGGGCGGAGCTTGTCGGCATCGGTGATTTTTACGTGGTATTAGTGCTTTCATTTTTTCTTTCTTTCATTCCGGTAGTAGGGGCGGCGACAATGGCTGTCGGATTATGTTTTACCGCTGTGTTAGAACAAGATTATACCGGCGCGCTCATTTTGTTAGGAGTCGTGTTATTTGCAAGTGCGGTTGATAATCTGATAAGGCCCTTATTTTTAGCCTATGGTAATCAGTTTGTTCATCCGTTTGTTTCTTTGTTGTCAGTTCTGGGCGGGATGGCCCTGTTCGGAATGTCAGGAGTTTTTATCGGTCCAGTGTTGGTGCAGGTCACATTTGATGTGTTACCGAAACTAGTGCGACTGAATCCGGTTCCGGCAAATGAAAATATTATTTTTAGTAAGGAGGAAGCATGGACTTCAATTTAGATGAAATAAAGAGACAGGCGAATCAATCCATCAATCAGGGGGCCGTAACGCCAGCTTATCCACTGGATTTGAAAGAAGCTTGTAAAAAACTGAACGAGGCGCTTGCCAGTGAAATTCTATGCATTCTTCGGTACCGGCATCATCAAGTGGTGGCTAAAGGAATTAATTATCCGCAGGTAGCTGCTGAATTCAAAGAGCATGCGATGAATGAAGAAGAGCACATGCTGATGCTTGCAGAACGGATTGATCAATTGGGCGGGGATCCAGACATGAACCCTGCAACAATTATCGAGAGATCAGCTACTGATTATGGAACACATTCCGATCTGGCGAGCATGATTCGGGAAGATTTGGTGGCTGAACGAATTTCTATAGAAGTCTATCGGCATTTAATTGAATGGTTCGGAGCAGGAGACCCGACGACAAGACGATTGCTGGAAGGAATATTGGCTGACGAAGAAGAACACGCCACAGATTTGGCGGATCTGCTGGTCAGCTTCGAAAGCAGTTCGTTGCTGGAGTCCGATCAAATTTCGAGTTGATTGAGGGCCGGTTCGAAGCACCGGCCGGCCGTTGAAGCGGTGCTATATTCCGATGTCAGCCAAACGACGTGAAATTTCTCCGGCTGTATTAACGTTGGTGAGAGCGCCGGTCCATTCGGCTACTGTGTGTTCTTCATTTTCTCGGGTTAGTTTTGATAATTCATAAAGTAGATCATCGGTTGTGATTAACCCAACAGCTTCGCCAGTATAATCCACCAGTAATAGTGAAGAAATTTTTGATTCAATCATTCTTAATGACACGGTCGAGATCGGTGTGTCGAGCGTCACATACTGCGCCGGAAAGCTTGCGAACAATTCAATTGGAAGATCCTGGAACTTAGGAACGTCCGATAAATCATGTTTTGAAAGCATGCCGATGACTTCGTCATGCTCGTTTAATACGGGCAAGTGCCTTATGCGGCGGTTTTCCATAACTTCTCTGGCTTCCGCCATCGGTGTTCCGGTTTTAATACAAATCATTTTTGTGTTTCTTGCAATTTTCATATTTAAAAATCCGCTTCTAAGCTTCTGTTTGTAGTGGAGTTTGGCCCTGACATGTAACCTTTAAGTAATCCTTGAGAAAATCGTGAAAGCAGACCTTGTAAATCGACACCTTCAACGGGGCTGGACTGTATAACAATTCTTGGGGCCGGACGAAACATGAGATAAAGCAAATAGAAACCGCCGGCGCTGACAATTCCAAAGGTAAGGACTTCAAAGTAAATTCCATATTGATATTGATTAAAAATAATTTGAAGAGCTCTTCCGAACTGCAAAATGGCAAAGATAGTGGCTACGGCAATGACTAATCCAACTAAAATCCGGAAAATGATGCCAGACAGTTCGTCGCGGATATTTTCTTTTACCATATCAATTATTCCGGCAGTGCTGTCACTTACTGCGTGATCAGCTTTGGCGCCTAAGAAGAATGAGATCAGAGTCATTAAAAGGGGTTTCATTTTTATGTTCCTGAAAAGAAAAATATTGTTCTAAAAATAAAATGCGGGGCCGAATTCGGCCCCGCATTATGAGTACGTTCTTATTTACGTCTGAATGCCAGTGTTAGGAGTGTTCCTAGCACTGCGCCGACGCCTGCTGCGATAGCGATCCCTTTTTCAGGATTGTCTTTCACAAACTTGCGACCTTCTTCAACGTATTCCGTCGCTGAACTCGAAAGTTGTGAGGCTACTGCACCGATGCGTTCACCTGCTTCGTGAGAGAAGCGGTCCAAAGCACCTTCTGCGCTTTGTTGTGCCCGGTTTTTAAAGTCCTGAGCGGCGCCGTTAATTTTATTAAATGAATCTGACGTAGGATTGGCCATTTTAGCTCCTTATAATTATTGAGCGCTTAGCGCTAGTGAGTATCTCTTCTAAGTTTATCTTTTACGCTGTCAACTGCGGCGTCTTTTTTTTCTTCCAGCCCGCGATAGATATCTTCCAGTTTTCTTCCGTAGCTATCTTCTTTTTCGCCGTATCGTTGTTGAATCAATCCGCCGATGGCCTTAACGTCACCTTCAGTTTTATCCAGTTCGTCGTCGGTTAAATTACCCCACGTTTTTTTTAGACTGCCTTTAAACTCAAGCCATTTACCTTTGATTACGTTTTTATTGAAATCCATATTGTCTCCTAGTGTTTTTGTTAGTTGCGCTCTCTTACGGGAGCTGGGTTGGTCTTCGTCCGGTGATCATCGCTGCCACGAAAGAGATAGCTGCCAGAACCAGGAATACACCCAGTAATACGCGTCCGATCTCAATTGATAGCCCCGCAATTCCGTTTGCACCGAAGATAAAAGCTACTAATGCTAAAATAAAAAATGCAATTGCTGCTCTAATCATGTTTCCTCCTTGATTAATCTACTTTATTTTTAATTTCATTCGCTTTGGTTTTAGTTTTGTCTACTGCTGTTTTTGTTTTGTTTCCGATTTTTTTTGCCATACATTCCATTTTACCGTCTATTAATTCGCAAACTTCATCTTTTGCGTTACGGTATTCTTGACGGGCATTGTCTGCAGTTCTTCTTTCTGCGGTTTCAGCTTTTTCGGCTGCTGTTTCGTTCGACTTACAGCCGGTGAAACCTAAAGACATCGTTACAGCTACTATTCCAGAAGCTACTAAATTCATTGTTTTCATAAAAACCTCCTTGTTTAACGATAAGGTTGAGATACTGGCTTCTCTGTTGTAAATGGTCGCGGAATCATTTCCGCGGCATTTTGATTTTCGTAGTTTGTTGCCAGTTGCTCGTCGGAATCATCATTTAATTCTTTTAAAAGTGCAGGAAATATCTCAGCTTCTTCTTCGTGTATGTGATGGTCGATCAGTTCCGCCAAAACTTTGGCTTTAACCGACCATTCTTCATCTGAGATATCAATAGCCAGCATTTTTTTTATCAGCTGGTCTATTAATAGATGTTCTTCTTTTCCCTCAAGAGCCCAAATTCTTAAATCGTCGGCATCACAAAGTTTCATGAAAGAATAAACTATCTTTTCCTCTTTTTTAATATGGGAGGTGAGGTTTGGTAACAATCGACCGAAAGCCTGCTTTCTTTCAGTTTGAGGAATGTCAAGATTTCGCAATAATTTAGTTTCAGCACAAATTTTTTCATGTTCCTCGGTTAATAACTTAATCGCTTCAGATGTGAACAGCATTAGATTCTCCTTATTTAGATAATTAACCGTTAAACATTTTGGGCATAGGCAAAGAAGGCAAAAACGATGATGGTCAATATTAAGAAATATTTTTCCCCACGAGCCATGCTCCCCCTCAAGAACCCCTCAAAAAACAACAGCAATTAAAATGCCATTGAATCAGGATTTTTGTTTTTCTTTTTACTTTCGCTAACCCGGGATTTTTTTTTGAATTTGCTATTGTTTGTTAATAATGCCCCATCTTGGGGCTTTTTAGATTTCTTTTTTTTATTTAACAGCTGAAAGTTTCGCGCTGTAATGCTCAACAGGCAGCTGATTTCTGGCCTTCATCTTGCTTTTTGTTTTATGGGGAATTTGCGTTAAGTACAAAACCAACCTAATAAAGGAGATTAGAAATGTTATCTAAAAAAATAGTTCTGCCGGCCACATGTCTGTTAATACTGGGAGCGGTTGGCTGCTCTAGTTCAGTTGAGCGTGTAGAATCAGACAGATATGGTTACCGGGTAGAATCTTCAGGATCTGCTGATCGTGCCATGAATCGTTACGATGATATGGAAAACCGTAACACAACAGTGTCAGACAATGCCTTAAGAAGTGAAAGACTCGAGTCTCGTTACGAAGAACCGATTTATTCACACAACACGACAGTGTTTGATAATGCGCTGAACCGAGGCGATTCTGTTGAAAGATCAGACGCTTCATATCGTTCTGACATCAGATCAGATGTTAGAAGCGACCGTGACGTACTTGTTAGTGAGGACACTTCACTAAATTCCAGCTCTGGTGTAGCCGCTGACTCTAGCGTTGCGGGAGGCCCGTCAGCTGTAACGACGACGACGACCACAACAGTTGATTCTTCTGCGCCGGGTTCTTACAACTCTATGTATAACCAAGGTGCCGGTACAGCTGCAGCAACAGGAGCCGCAGCCGGAACTGCCGTTTCTAACGCAGCAGCAAGCCAAGCTAACGCATACAACTTTGTTGAGATCAGCTTTGAACCTGGTAGCACCGGTTTAACTGAAAGCGCGAAATCATCGTTGCGTTCTGTGGTGGATCAGGCAAAAGCAGCCGGTAAATTAGATGAAGCAATTGTAATGTCTTGGTCAGATGAGGAGTACCCATCAAAAGACGTTAAAAAACTTCCTAAATACCAACGTGATTTGGCTGATAACAGAAATAAAGCTGTAAAAGATTTTATTAAAACAGTT
>JANWIU010000099.1 GCA_025449725.1 Pseudobdellovibrio sp. | reverse complement strand
TTTTAAAAAAGATCACTCCGCACTTCCCAGCTGCCTGTCAAGTTGGCCGGGTTACAGAGAGAAAATCAAAGGCCATCCATTTTACAAAATGAAGAGGCTCACCGATTACACTGCACTACTGCTCAATGAAACACCTCTAATCGATGTTCGGGCTCCTATAGAATTCGCGGAAGGATCCCTGCCTGGAGCCGTAAATTTACCGCTTATGACCAATGAAGAACGGCATGAAGTCGGTATCATATACAAAGCCAATGGCCAAACCGCAGCCATTGAACGCGGGCACAAATTTGTTAGCGGAGCGGTTAAGGAGCAAAGAGTTCAGGACTGGATTGAGTTTGTAAAAAAGAATCCTGGCTGCGCACTTTACTGCTTTCGCGGAGGCCTTCGTTCCCACATTGCACAGCAGTGGCTGCATGAAGCCGGTTATGACATTCCGGTAATTGATGGTGGATACAAGGCCGTCAGAACATTTTTAATAAAGTCGATCGAACTGGTGTTACCTCAGTTGAATTTTCAAATTATTGGCGGGCCCACTGGTTCAGGTAAAACCCAGTTTATTAAAATGCAAAAGTATTCAATCGATCTTGAAGCGATCGCAAACCACAGGGGCTCTGCTTTTGGGGGCTACCCCGATAAACCCCAACCGACCCAAATTAATTTTGAAAATCAGTTGGCTTTACAGTTGCTGAAATTGCAAAATATCACTGAGACGATTTTCCTGGAAAGTGAAAGTAGAATAATTGGACGATGCGCTTTACCCCTGCCATTCTACGAAAAAATGAAAACCAGCGCGCGTAGTGAACTGGATCGGCCTTTAACTGACCGGGTTGAAAACATTTTTCAGGAATACATTGTCGAGTCACCTTTGGGGCTCAAAAAAGATGAAAAACACTTTGATCATTTACAGAATTCTTTAGCCGGAATTTTAAAAAAACTGGGCGGCCTAAGATACCGCGAAATTTCCGAAGACATGGAAGCGGCCAAGAAAGAGTTTACCCTTTATGGCACTCTGGAAATAAATAAAATTTGGATTGAAAAACTTCTTGTATGGTATTACGACCCACTCTACAAACACTCCCGCGAGCGATTAAAAGCCAGACGAACTTAAAGGCACCGATGAATATTTTACATAACACCGAAGCCTATATCTAATTAAGCAAAATCTAACCCCTACATACCTGGTACTAAGGTTGCAAAGCTGAAAGGTTCAAGATTCAAGGGGTTGGATTACGATGGGGACACGGGCGGGAATTTCTAGCTTATTATCGGCGTTTTTAATTGCAACGACCGTTCTATTTTCTTCAATTGAAGTACAGGCACAAAACCGCTGCTCACTGCTACTTGCGAAGTACTTACGTGAAATTGCCGCGCAAACAACATCGTTTACTGATCTCATTACACCAAAACCCCGCCCGAATATTCTGAGCGTAGCGCCGGAAAAGGCCTACCTGTTCGGGCTGGAATTCACTGTGACAAACCAAACCATCGTTAACGAAGGTAACCGCAACCCAAAAGATTACAGTTTAGGGAATAATCCGGTAAAAGCACAGGCCCTCTATAAATTCTGGGAAATGCTGGCAGAAAAATGTCAGGCCCACCCAGGTTGCAGTTCCAGCATGACCCGGGACAAACATGATCAGGCACTCCGTCTTGATTTCGAAGATGGTTTTTACTTTACAGTCGGCAACGATTCCGCCGTCATCGAAATCAATGCAAAACCTCAGACGATTGCCGGTTTCGAAAAAGTAAAACACTATCTGGAAGACTTTGTTTTTGGTATCGCAAAACAAATTGATCTAAAGCCGCATCAACGTGCCGGCCAAGGGCATATTCACGTGTCACTTGCTGCTTTGAACAACGATGCAAGACTGTTGCGAAACTTCTTTGTGGATTTTCAGAACCGTCCTGAGATTGTATACGGAGCTTTAGGAAATCACTTGTTGAACAGCCCGCCGCTAGCTGCTGAAAAACCGCATCAGCGCGAAGCTTTACGCGATCTTCTTAAAAAGCTGGATAGCAAGCGAAGGTATTCTATTAAAGATTTTGTTAATGGTGTTCACCAAAACGTATACACCTCATCACACGCCGGCGACTGGGGAAGTTACGATTATTACCAGGCCTTTAATATGACCCGTTTGCTGCGCCCGGAATCATCCGCCACTATCGAGATTCGCAGCTTCAGACCGCAGAGAAACACCCATGAATTTGAACTTCAAACCCGATTACTGTCTCGCTGGCTTGAGCATTTGCGCAGGCGCGAAACACCGGTTGAATACAACATGGCTGATAAGTATGAACACACGAATCAGGAAATCGTTGACGGCTATTACAAACTGATTAAAGAGCTTTCCCTTCCGTGGAATGAATTTAAATACTTACTTCCTGAGAATCTGATGGATATCAAACCTACGGAGCTGAACTAATGAAATCCATTATACTTTCATTATTTTTTTCTGTTCTGGCGTGGGCTGAAGTTCCGGAGCACCTTTATTTAAAAGAGGCTCCGCCGGTGCAACTGCCGAACTCTGCCCGATACATGGTGTATCTGGAAACGAGCGAAAATCCTGTAGGAAAGCGTTCTCCGCGCCCTTTCTGGATTGAACATTTAGAAATTCCTTTAGCTTCCTTGCAGGAAGATATCGGTCTAAAAATGGATCCGAGAGTCCGCGAATCAATGATTTTTGAAAATGCAGAAGGCGTAAAGATGGTACGCTGGATTTTGAATCCCGAAGACTCAAAATACGCCAACGAAATTATCGAAAAGATGAGTGAAAAAGGCTTGAACCTGGAAAAGAAACGTTACTTTATCGGATATTCCACTTCATCGCGAAGTTGTATTGTTCAAGATCCAAAAACCGGTACGACCTTCTCAATCAAATCATCCACCAATCAAACAGCCGGCAACTGGAACGACAAAAAGGAAACAGTTCGCGCCGCACGTGCGGGCCGTTTGATGAATGACCATATTGAGCGCGACAGAAAGTCCGGTCATAATACGGCGCTTGGAATCGTTAACGAACCGCTGGCTTATTATATGCCTGAGGTAGATCAAGGAATCATTATTCGGCAGTATGATCACTTCTTAAAAGCCAATCAGGATACAAAGCTGGTTCCGGTTTTTGCTTTCATTCACCGGGCAAGGTTTTACGCCAGCAAAGCCGGTTATGATGTTTCACAACCGGGTGCCACGCAGGAATTCATTGAAAAGACTTTGGCTAAATCGGGCGGCATTGCCTCTGCTGAATTATTTATGCACTACGGAATTATCTATAACTCTCCTCACGGACAAAACTTCTTAGTTGAAGTAGATAAAAACGAAAAGCCAACAGGAAAGCTGTACGCGCGTGATTATGCCGATTCACATTTGTATGAACCCATATTTAAAAAATCCAGCGCAGGTCGTGCAACTTTGGCGCATTACCGTACCTTCACCAGCGGCTCTAATGAAATTGTGTCTGAAAATTTCAGATTAATTTTCGGACCTTACCATAACGGTACGCGCACTAAACCGGGCTGGGTGGTAGATGAAGACGTGCTGATTAATTCGTTCCGAAATGCAGTAAACGAAAGAATAGAAACGACTTTAAAACTTTCAAATCCTTCAGCCAACATTTCAAACTTGAACGGTACAGTTAATAGTTATTGGGGCGCCAGTTACAATTTAGAAGAAAATAAAGATTTAAAGGAATGGATCAAAGATCCGGTCTATACGGCCAGAGCCGCACGACTGAGAACAGTAGCTCCGGCTGATCGGGTTCGGTCTGAAATCAAACCGCCGCAGGCAAGACCTGTCGTGCGCTCTTGTAAAGTGCTACTAGCAGGAGCTTGATAGGATTAGGAAAAGCTATTTCGTGCAGGTGCCGACTCTTTCGCCGGACAAGGTGACGGCAGCAACTGAAGGCAGGAATCTTTTGTATTTGCCCTTGGCGTTTCCTTTAATTTCAAATTTTGTCTGCGTGATGTCTCCCGTCAATTTTCCGTGAGCCTCCACGTCTTTGTTATTGCAATTTAAATCTGCTGTGAGCTTTTGATTTTTAAGAATCCAGTTATCAAGCGAGCAGCCCTTTTTTTTAAGCTCTTCTTCGATTGCTGATTTTGTATCTTTCGCCTGAGAAGGAGAAAAGCAATTTTCATCGTGTGAATTCGGCATAGGGATACCGTTTAATCTGAAAGTTGTTGTGGACTTCCAAAGGCCCGGCTGCAACGCATGGGCTGTCATCTGAAATGCCAGTAAAGACACCAAACCCACAGCCAGGTTTTTTGCTACCGCTATCATTTTAGCCGTCGCACTTTCAAATTGGCGCATAAGGAAAATCCGGCAAATTAGAAACAGGTTGCTGGGGAGGCTGCAGTTGTTCATCGTGAAACTGAGCTTCTTCCGTTGATCCTTTCATTGCCAATGTTGAAGATTTGCCGCGGCTGACAACGCTGCTGACTAAATCAAAGTAACCGGTACCGACTTCACGCTGATGCTTCGTCGCGGAGTATCCCACGGCTTCCGCTTCGAATTCCTTATTTTGCATGTGGGAGTAGGCAGACATTCCGTAATCCCGGTAGTTGTGGGCCAAATCGAACATTGAATAATTCAAAGCATGAAACCCCGCAAGAGTTACAAATTGGAACTTGTATCCCATCGCATTTAATTCATTTTGGAATTTTGCAATCGTATGGGCATCGAGTTTTTTGCTCCAATTAAATGACGGAGAACAATTGTAAGCCAAGAATTTACCCGGGAATTTTGAACGTATCCCTTCCGCAAATTTTTTGGCTTCAGCCAGATCCGGCGTCGAAGTTTCACACCAGATAAGGTCGGCGTACGGAGCGTAAGCCTGGCCACGCGCAATCGCCATATCAATTCCGCCTGTGATGGTATGAAATCCTTCATCGGTGCGGCCATTACCGGTAATAAAAGGCCTGTCATAGGGGTCTACGTCACTTGTAATCAGTCGAGCTGCATCCGCATCCGTGCGGGCCACTATGACAGTCGGAACATCTAAAACATCCGCTGCAAGTCTTGCAGCATTTAAAGTTTTAATAAATTGACTTGTTGGCACCAGAACTTTGCCGCCCAAATGGCCGCATTTTTTTTCTGATGCTAATTGATCTTCAAAATGTACGCCAGCTGCGCCGGCTTCTATCATTGCTTTCATTAATTCGAAAGCATTTAACACCCCACCAAAGCCGGCTTCTGCATCTGCAATGATCGGTGCAAACCAATCTACCGAATTGTCATTTTCTGAGTGAGCAATCTGATCGGCCCTCTGTAGCGTTTGATTAATTTTCTTTACAACAGCAGGTACAGAATTAGCTGGATAAAGACTTTGATCCGGATACATGTGCCCGGATAAATTAGCGTCGGCCGCAACTTGCCATCCTGAAAGATAAATAGCTTTTAATCCTGCTTTTACCTGTTGCATCGCCTGATTGCCCGTCAACGCACCCAATGCTCCAACAGCCTCAGGCTGATGAAGAAGTGTCCAGAGCTTTTTTGCAGTTGTGCTTGCTATGGTGTGTTCAACCTTTAAAGAACCGGCCAAGCGGTAAACCTCTTCGGCCGTATAATCTCTTTTTGTTCCTACCCAACGGGCATCAGTTTTCCATTGCTTAGACATTTCAGCAGCTGAATGCATTTTCCCCCCTGAAGAATAAATATGTTACACAAAATGTAAAGTTGAATAAAAATCGTTAAGCTGGTCCATTAAATAAACATTCCGAATTTGTTCTTTTGCTTTATGAATGGGTGTGATCGCAGCTAATGTCTTTGCATCGTAGTGCAGAATCACCTTTTCACATTCTTCTTCGAACAACTTATAAACTAGATCTTTTGTAACCTGAATTCCATCATCTAACTGCACTTCGTGGTGAAGCCATTGCCACACCTGTGCGCGACTTATCTCGAGCGTCGCTAAGTCTTCCATCAGGTTCTCAAAGGCAATGCAACCATGGCCTTCATTCCATGCATGTTGATAGGCGATGCCCACACGAATATTCTGACGTAATCCTTCCAAAGTTCTTGGGCCGTGTTCGAAGGGTAACAAGTCAGGTTCCGAGGGCAAATCGGCGTGTTTCACTTCAAGCTGATTCGTTTTTGAAAATTGTTGTTTAGCCGGACCTACAAAATACGGATGAGAAACCCAACAACCGTCATGTCCGATCGAAAATTCACGCTGTTTATCTGCAATCACTTTTTCAGTTTGTTGTCGTCGCAGTTCTTCGCTCTGCCCCGGCGTGTGAGCAGCCATTCCACCCAAAGCCAGCGCTCCCCGTTTATGGCAGATCTTAATAAGATGTTTTGCATAAGCATCCATCCAGGGTTTCGTCATATCAATATGGCTTCGGTCCGAAAGGATGCGGTCTTTATGTTTTTTTAAGGTTTTAATGTCAGAAAATATTTTATCCCAACGGCCACCGTTCAAGGCGCACGCGCGTTCTCTGATCTCGTAAAGAATTTCTTCGATCTGAAATGCCGCCGGTAATGTTTCTATAAGAAAAGTTACGCGCAAACTGGCATGCGGAAGTCCTAAGTGTTTTTCTAGGCGGTCAAAAACCTCATTCCACCAGCGTGCTTCTAAGTGATGTTCACATTTCGGCACATAAAATTTAGGAGTCATACCCTTTCTCAGAAATTTTTTGGCCGTATGGTAAGCTGTTACAGCTAAATCATGAAGCCCTGCCGCCAACGGCAATCCATGAATCACAACGTTTTTTTCAAGTAAGTGAATACCACGTACACGAATCATCGGACGTGCCATTCGTTTCGGGTTCAGTTCATAAGTCTTTGTTCCGAACTCACCCTGTGCCTCGTGTGAGAGCGTACCATCTGCAACCCCAATGACATTTTCTATCCCGGCAACGACGTTTTCCCATGTGGGCTTCATTGAGTCTTCAAAATCCAACATGGCCGTGTTCGCCAGTTCATATTCTTCGCTGGGGCTCAGCATATTAATAACCATTTTGCGGTTACACACCGGCCCGGTGATTTCTACTCTTCGGTCCATCATGTCATCGGGTATCTGCGCAACTTGCCATCCGGTCTTTCGGGCGAAGTGATCCCTGCAGAAACGGGGCAATTCTCCATTATCGAAACAATTTTGCTTTTCGGCGCGCGCCAAAAGAAGAGTTTGCCGCTCCTTTTCAAAAGCAAGATGAAGATCAGTTAAAATATCTTCCAGCTCTCGC